>JABFGF010000003.1:0-300000 GCA_013112635.1 Calditrichota bacterium
TGTTCTAAGAAATAGTTTTTAATCTGGTTAAAGTAAGCTTCAGCCAGTATCGGTGTAAGGTTGAAATCATGAGAAATATTATTAACAATAGCGTTTTTAACAGACTTGGAATGAAGCCTTTTGGTAAAGTTTTGATCCATAATGATACCTCCTTAGATTTTGGTTTAAAATACACAAAATTCATTAAGGTATCATTTGATACTAACTATAAGTAGGGCAAAATAATAACATAAGAAATAGGTTATTCTTCAGGTTTTAGAAAATGAAAACAACATACACACTTCTGTTTATTCTCTTTTTTTCTTTCGTCTATGTTCAGGGAGAATCAATTTCGGTCAATTCAATTTCAGAATTACAAGATGCAATTGATAGTGCAAATCCAGGTGATGAAATAATTCTTGCCAATGGCACATATTCTACAAATTCAGATATTAAAATTAATAATATTCATGGTATAGAGGATAACTTGATAACAATACGCTCAGAAGATGTTACTGATGCTGTAATTACAGGAAATGAAAGTTTTCTAATAGAGAATTCCTCTTATATTCATCTTACAGGTTTTAAAATAGCAACATCGGTTGTTGAAAGGGATGGCCTTGAAATAAAAGCTTCAGAAAATATTCGCCTTTCCAATTGTGTATTTGATATGCAGGAAAGTGGGATGAAAAACTATTGGCTATATGTAACCGATGCCTCACAAAATATTAGAATTGATCATAATGAATTTGAAGCAAAGTATGATGAAGGTTGTTTTATTGTAGTGTATGGCCCAAGTAATGGTATTTCCCAATATGTGCAGATTGACCACAACCATTTTAAAGGTCATTATTTTACAGGAAGTAATGGTGGAGAAGCCATCCGTTTTGGTGATAGTAATCGACAGAATTATTCATCATATTCGGTAATCGAAGATAACTTGTTTGAAAACTGTAAGGGTGATGTTGAAGTAATTTCAGTTAAGTCGACAAATTTTACTGTTCGCAGAAATACTTTGAGTGAATGCAACGGTTCCATCGTTTTACGCCATGGTGATAGCTGTTTGGTTGAGAGTAACTTTATTATGAATGGATCGGGTGGTATAAGGTTCTACGGGGACAATCAGAAAATTATTGGTAACTACCTTTATAATAATGATAATTTAAATCTGATTGGATCTTCTTCAAGCGCGAGAGGAGCAATCGCAATTGGTGGTGGTTCGCAGGATGATTTGGCAAATGGAGAAAATACCTACGATCGCCCAGAAAATTGTTTAGTTGCATACAATACATTGGCCTATAACCTGGGTAAAAATATCGACATTGGTGTTTTTGGATCAGATAGTTATCCACCCAAAAATTTAACAATTGCAAATAACCTTGTTGTGAGTGATGTAGAGAAGGCTGTAAATATTCAGAAAGAACCGGATGGATTGGCCTATTTAGGAAATGTGTTATTTGGTGATGGTGGTGCCGGAGATATTGATACCTCTGATTATAAATGGCTTGATCCGGATTTTTCAATTGACTCTTATAGCGTGTTCCATCTTAATTCCACCAGTCCGCTTATAGATAGCTCAGAATTTGTTTCAGGACTTGATGACTATTTATTTGATATTGATGGGCAAATGAGATCCACATATGATGTTGGGGCGGATGAATACTCCGGTGATATTGTTAAATATAGACCTTTAACCTCCTTGGATGTAGGTCCTGTTGGTAATGAAATTCGTTGTTCAACTGCAGTTCAAATTCAGGATGCTATGAAGACTGCACAACCTGGGGATAAAATTGTAATTGACCCGGGAGTTTATGTAGGATCTACCTCTACAAGTGGCAATTCCCAAGCGCATTTTTTTGGTGGCAATAGTGGAACAGCGGAAAACCCAATTTACATATTAGGTGCAAACCTAAGCAATAAACCTGTTTTAAAGGGTGAATCTATTAGCAGTAAATATATACTCTATATAACCGGCGATTATTGGAATGTTCAGGGATTGGTATTGAGAGAAGGTAAAAAAGGAATTATGCTTGATCATTCCAATCATACCGAAATATTTAATACAGAGGTTGATAGTATTGGTGAAGAAGCCATCCATATTAGAGATGGCAGCTCATATAATTTAATTAGCAATTGCACAATAACAGAAACGGGTTTGTATACACCTGATTTTGGTGAGGGTGTTTATTTTGGATCGGATGTTGGTAAATGGGATGACTTTGTAAAAGAGAGTGACTACAATATAGTTGAATATAGCATGATTGGTCCGAATGTTCGAGCGGAGTCTGTAGATATAAAAGAAGGCTCTACCGGAAACGTAGTTAGAAATTGTGTTTTTTATGGAGAAGGAATTACAGGAGCAAATTATTCAGATAGTTTTATCGATGCCAAAGGTAACTATTCAATTATTAGAGATAATATTGCCTATCGAAGTAACAATCCAATTATTACGGATGCTTTTCAGGTTCACCAGCGTGCAATTGGATGGGGGCTTGATAATGCATTTATTGGCAATGAAGTCTATCTGGATGATGCTAATGCCTATATTGTGGATGTAAGTAGCGGATCTGCTTATGTTGGAAATAATACCAGGCACCCTGAAGGGAATATGTATAAAGGCAATTACTCAGAGCATGACAATATCCCGCCTATTGTAAAAATGATCAGTCCGGAATCGGGCTCATCTCATGAATCCGGCGATACAATTGAATTGTCAGCCAACGCACTGGACTTAGATGGTGAGATAGTTAAAGTTGAGTTCTATGCCAATGATGCCAAGCTGGGAGAAGCATTTGCTCAACCTTATACCTATGTGTGGAACAGCGTTTCTGCCGGTGATTACAATGTTTATGCAAAAGCTTTTGATAATGAATTTGTAACCACATCATCCGAAACCATTATTGTGCGAGTGGATACTCTTGCCGGAAATGTAAGTAAGTTTACTCTTAACTTTTTCAATGTTTTTACCAGCTCTTATGAAGGTAATTCATGGGGTGCAAATACAATCGACGGAGATTTAGATACACGATGGGCAGCTGATGGAGATGGTGAATGGATATATTATGTTTTACCCGAAGTTATCAGAATTTCATTTTTAAAAATTGTTTTTTACAACGGTAACGCGCAGAAATACACATTCGACATTGAAACATCTAATGATGGACTTGAATGGAAGTCCGAATTGGAAAATGTTGAGAGCAGTGGCGAAACAAATGGTTATGAAAGATTTGATCTTGAAGATGCCACCGGTAAGTACATTCGATATACAGGCCACATGAATAATGTAAATAGCCTGAATAGTTTAATTGAATTCGAAATATGGGGTGCTGAAGATTCTACTTTAGTATCAATCGAAGATAATCTAAATACACCTAAAGTATTTGCATTACATCAGAATTTTCCAAATCCTTTTAATCCTCAAACAAAAATAAGTTTCGCTATTCCAAAAGCCGCAGATGTAAATATTTCTGTCTATAATATGGCTGGCCAGCTGATAGAAACTCTATATGATAACTGGATTGAAACGGGTCATCATACCATAACCTTTAATGCAGAAAAATATGCATCAGGGGTATATTTTTATAAAATCCAATCTGGTAATAATGTTTTAATAAGAAAGATGGTTTTGCTGAAATGACAAAGCTATTATTTCTTCTAATAGTATTATTATTTGAAGTTTATGCACAGTCCGGTTGGCAGTCGGATATTGTCTATTTCGATGAAGGTGAAAAACTTGTTTATATAAAAGATTCAGAAGGTAATCGCATTCCGGATTTTAGCTATGCAGGCTATCGAAATGGAGAACAGCCTATTCCTGAAATCCCAGTTGTTAAAACCATTCAGCCAATAGACGGTGATAATACAATCCATATCGAAAATGCTTTGTTTGAAGTTGCTTTAAACCCAAAAGATGAAAATGGTTTTAGAGGCGCATTGTTACTTGAGGCTGGAGTTTATGAAGTACAAGGAATAATTAATCTCCAATTTGATGGTGTTATTTTGCGCGGTATGGATGACGGTGAAGACAGTACATCTAATACAATTCTGTGGGCTACCGGCAATTTACCAGCTAAGCGTTCCGTTATTATTGCCGGGGGTGGTTATGATTCCGGTTGGAGTGAATTTGTTTCCGGGACGTTTAAAAATATTATTGATGATACTGTTTTTGTGGGTGAAAAATCTTTCACAGTAAGCAGCACATTTTGGTATGAGGTTGGAGACAACATTATAATTGAGCACCCTTGTACAGCAGAATGGCTGGAGGCGATCGATTATGGCGGCACGCATTCCGATGAAGCAGGTGCTGAGCCTGGCGTAGATATTCCCTGGGAACAAGGTAGTTTGCCCATCAGATATAACCGATACATTACAGCAATCAATGGTAATAAGATTACTGTTGATGCACCTGTCTATAATCACCTGATAAAAAATCTGGCACAGAGTGTAATTTATAAATATTCACGGCAAAACTTACTAACAAATATCGGTATTGAAAACCTGAGAATAGATATTCAAACAAATGGTGTTCCGGATGAAAACCATGCTTGGAATGCAATTGATCTTTTTAATATTGAAGATGCCTGGATTAAAAACTGTACCTTTTTACATTTTGGTTTATCGGGAGTTCGCACCAAATCGGCAACACGCGTTACGGTGGAAAATTGTCAAGCGCTAGATCCGGTTGCTACGATCGAAGGCGGCAATATGTATAACTTTAATGTCAGCGCTTCATCACAATTAATAATATTTAAAAACTGCAGAGCAAGTAATGGGCGTCATCATTATGGGTCTAATGGGAAAAGTACAACATCTGGGATTGTATTTGTAGATTGTACATCCGAAGGCGCTTACACCAGCAGCGAAGGGCATAGAAGATGGAGCCAGGCACTTTTGTTCGATAACTTAAAAGAACTGGACGGACCACGCCTGGGATTAAATAAACGTCTGCTTGGTCTATATAATCGCGGATATTACGGGACAAGTCATGGCTGGGCAGTTGCACATTCTGTGGCATGGAATTGTGATGTGAATGATGGATATCTGATTGTACAAAAGGCACCGACAGCACAAAATTATGCAATTGGATGTTTTGGGAAACAAATCCGAGGTGATAAACCGTATTCATCGTTCGATGAGCCTGAAGGCTATATTGAAGGAAACAACATTCCCGATCTAAAGCCACGATCCATATATTATGCCCAACTAGATCAACGTTTACGTATTATTGATTCTATTGATCCTGATATAACGACTGCTAACATGAAAGACTTTAAATTGGATCAAAATTTCCCAAATCCATTTAATCCGTCAACAGAAATTAAGTACCATGTTGGCAACAATTCCGGATTAGCGGTAGATGTGAATTTAGCTGTTTATAATATTCTAGGTCAACAGGTGAAGACTTTGGTTTCCGCAAAACAAAATGCAGGAAATTATAGCGTAAAATGGAATGCTGACAATTTTCCGAGCGGAATATATTATTATAAAATTGTAGCCGGGGAATTTAGTTACACACGCAAGATGATGCTATTAAGATAATATCTGATCTGGCTGTTACCAGGTATAATTGGAGGCTGTTTTCTTGGTAACAGCAACGGGTCAAATGCTAGTTCTCCTCAAATAATTTGATTCACTTAGACAAACTTCTTAGTAAAGATGGTGGAAAGCTAATGATCTTTAAACCCTATTATATTCTTTATCTCTTTCTGTTTATTTCCTTTTCTTATTCTCAAAATATTTCAACCAGCTTTGATGATATCGCATCAATCGACAGCGCTCGAATAATTAGTTCAGCAAATATGTATTTAAATGAGAAAGCTATTACAGTTACTGCAGAGCATAGCGATCGAAGTGTTGGTGGTAACCACGATTATTATTCAGAAGGCGATTATTGGTGGCCAAATCCCCAAGATCCGAACGGTCCATACATCCGAAAAGATGGTATGACAAACCCTGAAAATTTTACGGCCCATCGCAAAGCGATGAGACGCTTGAGCTTAATTGTACCAAGTCTTGTTGCAGCATATAAAATAACGGATGATAGAAAATACGCAGATTCTGCTTTAACGCATTTGTTGGCTTGGTTTGTAAATGAAAAAACACGAATGAATCCTAACTTGCTTTATGCGCAGGCTATTAAAGGAAAAGTTACTGGCCGTGGTATTGGCATTATTGATACTATTCACCTTGTAGAAGTTGTTCAGGCAATTCTCTTTCTTGAAAAAATTTCATTTTTTAAGCCAGACCAATTATTAGCAATAAAACAATGGTTTAAAGAATATTTGGAGTGGATTACAACGCATCCATATGGTCACAAAGAACGGGATAATGGAAATAATCACAGCACATGCTGGGCAATGCAGGTGGCCGCTTTTGCCAAATTAACAGGTAATAATCAGCAAATGGATTATGTCCGAACAATGTTTAAGGATGTACTTGTTCCCGATCAGATGGCTTTGGATGGAAGTTTTCCAAAAGAAATAAAAAGGACCAAGCCATACGGATATATGCTTTTTAATCTCGATGCGATGGCCATGGTTTGTATGCTTGCTTCTGATAAAAATGATTTGTGGAATTTCAAATTAGCAGATGGGCGCGGTATACAAAAAGCTATGCAGTTTATGTTCCCTTACATCGCTGACAAATCAAGCTGGCCATTTCAAAAAGATGTGATGTATTTTGATAAATGGCCTGTCAGGCATCCTTCATTACTTTTTGCAGGAATAGTTTATAATAACCAGGCTTACCTGGATTTATGGAAAACCCTCAATCCAGATCCAAAAGATCAGGAGATCATTCGCAACTATCCAATTCGTCAACCAATTTTATGGGTGAAATAATATAATGAAAAAACTACTACTATTTTTAATTGTTTGTTTTGCTACACTATTAACAGCATCGGATGAACCTTATTATAAGCTTCGTCAAAATTATTCTGAAAATGTGGAGACAACAGGAAGTCGCCAGATCTTTCTTTTAAATGAAGGTTGGCAATACCTGGAAGAAAATTGCTCGTTAAATGAATTAACAGAATTTACAGATTGGCAAAAAATCAACCTACCTCATACCTGGAATCAATTTGATGCAACAGATAATAATCCCGGTTACCGCCGTGATGCCAGCTGGTACAAGAAAGAAATAAAAATTCCAAAAGATGCGAAAAACAAAATATTGCGGCTTTATTTTGAAGGTGTAAATATCAGTTGTGAAGTTTTTGTAAACGGCCAAAAAGCAGACGAACATATTGGCGGCTATGTTGGCTTTACGATTGACATCACTCCGTTTTTAAAAATAGGACAAACAAATGAGTTGCTTGTCAAAGCGGATAATTCAATAAATCCAAATATCATTCCATCACAAAAATCGGATTTTTTTATTTTCGGGGGGATTACCCGCGATGTTTGGCTACAGGTTTTGCCTAAAATTTTTATTGATCGGGTTAGAGTAGAAATGCCTGAAGTAATTAAAAAACGTGCTACAACAACTGCAATAATTGCGGTCCAAAACAGTAATGTGCAAAAAACCAAAGTTGATTTAAAGGTTGACCTGATCGATCCCAACGGAAAAATTGTAACTTCCAAAAATATTGATAGAGAACTTGGCACTGGAATTAATACTTTTGAGGTTGAATTTGAACCAACAAAAAATCCGCAACTTTGGTCACCAGATAATCCAAATCTATATGAACTTAAAGTTAAGATGTCAGGGGAAAAAGAAGACACATTGAATGAGCGATTTGGATATCGTTGGTTTGAATTTAAGGAGCATGGCCCATTTTATTTGAACGGTGAAAGACTTCTTTTACGTGGAACGCACCGACATGAAGAACATGCTGGTTATGGAAACGCGATGCCGGATAAGCTGCATCGCAAAGATATTGAGCAAATAAAAGAAATTGGTGCCAATTTTGTAAGGCTGGCTCATTACCCGCAAGACCCGGAAATATATCGTGCCTGTGATGAACTTGGCTTGCTCGTTTGGGATGAACTTCCCTGGTGTCGTGGCGGTATGGGAGGTACCGAATGGAAAAAAAATACAACTAAATTATTTGAAGAACAGATTCTGCAAAATTATAATCACCCAAGTATAATTTTATGGTCAGTTGGCAATGAACTTTATTGGCAGCCTGATTTTCCAGGTGGTGATAATCCTGATTCTTTGAAGACTATGGTTTCTCAGCTAAATGATCTTGCCCACAAGCTTGATCCTTACCGTTTAACAACAATGCGAAAATATTATGATGGCGCTGATATAACCGATGTTTTTTCTCCATCTATCTGGGCAGGTTGGTACTCTGGCGTTTATAAAACTTATAAGCAAGCGTTGGAGAAAGCACGTAAAAAATATAAAGGACTTATCCATGCTGAATATGGTGGATCGAGCCATGTTGGACGTCATACTGAAAACCCAATAACTGGAGAAGGTTTGGTAAAAGAGAACGAGTGGGATGAAAAACCCAACATGATCAATATTAAAAAAATATCAAGCGAGGGTGATTGGAGTGAAAGTTATATTGTCGATTTGTTTGATTGGCATTTGATGGTGAGTGAGCAACTTGATTGGTTTCCGGGAAGTGCCCAATGGGCTTTTAAAGATTTTGGAACACCGCTTCGTCCTGAAAATGCAATCCCTTACATCAATCAAAAAGGTTTGGTAGATCGGGCAGGAAACCCAAAAGATGCCTATTATGTTTTTAAAAGCTATTGGAATACAAGTTCCAAATTTTGTTATATCGAATCAAAAACCTGGCTAGATAGGTATGGCAAAGAAGGGCAAAAACTTCCGGTTAATGTTTTTAGTAATTGTAAAAAAGTTAAACTTATTGTAAACGGAGTTGATACGGGAGTAAAAGAAAAAGATATATCAAAATTTCCGGCAAGCGGATTAAGTTGGAGTGTTGGTTTCAAAGAAGGTAAAAACCGATTAGTTGCAGTTGGCTATTCAAGTGGTAAAGTTGTTACGGCCGATACTCTAAATTTCACATACCATACAAAACTCCCGGCTAAAGCTGAGCGAATCAATCTAACAAAACAATCGTTGGAAAATGGCAACATTCTTATAAAAGCCAAAGTGGTGGATAAAAAAGGAGCATTGGTTCCTTCATATAATAAAAGGGTTTATTTTGATCTGAATGGAGGAGGAGAATTGCTAAAATATTATGGAACTCCAACCAAAAGTGATGTAATTGAGTTTGCCAGTGGTAGAGCAGCTATAGAATTTATCCCGGAGAATAATAAGCGTGCGATCATTGAAGCCCGAACTCAGGATTTTAAAGGGGATTATATAGTCATTTCACTAACCGTTCAAAATTAAGGATAACAATGAAAAACCTATTTTATTTGAAGATGATAATCATTACGCTTTTGTTTTCTATTAAGTTATTTGCAGGAGAAAATCAGAAACAGGCGTTTTTGTACTTTGAAGAATCGGAGATTGAAAAACTTAAATCTGAAGTTGAAAAATCCAATCCTCAGCTAAAACCTTATCTTGAGGAACTCCAACAATTCGCAAACGTCTTTCTCAAAAAAGGCCCGTGGAGTGTCACAGATTATAAAAGTCCATCCATCAGCAAGGACCCGCAGGATTATTATAGTGAAAGTCCATACTGGTGGCCAAATCCTGATAATCCTGACGCACCATTTATTCGTAAAGACGGGGTTAGAAATCCAAACCGGTTTATGGGGCACAAGTCGTCTTTAAACAGAGTTTATCAAAGTACATTTGTCTTGGTTTTAGCCGGATATCTTTTTGATGAACCTAAATATATTTCGCATGCGCTTAACATTTTAGAAGTCTGGTTTATTAATCCTGAAAAACGAATGAATCCTAATTTGAATTATGCACAGGCTATTCCCAACAAAAGCCCGGGACGTGGTGTGGGAATTATCGACACACATCGCTGGACGAAATTAGTTGAGGCTTTCTATTTACTCGATTACACAGGTCAATGGCCGGTTGATCATAAAAAAGAAATTGTTTCCTGGTTCAAAGATTATCTTGAATGGCTTAACACATCTAAAAACGGTTTAGATGAAAAAAAACAAGGCAACAATCATACAACCTGGTGGTGTGCTCAGGTAGCCGCATACAGCCGATTAACCGGAAATGAAGATTTGCTAAGAACGGTTGCAGATTATGTAAAAGAGGATGTGATACCGAATCAGATTGAGGGCAATGGATCTATGCCTGAAGAGGAAAAGCGGACCCGTTCTCTTAGTTATATGTGTTTTAATCTTGACGCTTATTCTTTGTTTATCAGAAATGTTCAGTCGGAAGGTTCCAATTTATGGCAGTTTGAAAACGCGAAAGGCGGTAGTGTAAAAAAAACAATCGACTATATGATACCCTATTTGCAAAATCCTGAAAAGTGGACGAATCAACAAATTGTAAAACTATCAAAGAAAGAACCTATATTTCTTTATTTGGCGGGAAAAGAATTTCCGGATGAACCCTATCTTGATTTGTATAAAAGTAAACGACATCAACGGGAGCTTAGCAAACTAAGTTCATCTTATGATCCGTTTTTGTTGATGACTAACCTTGTTTCAATGGCAAATTATTAACGGATAAGACAACATGAGAATACTATTAACTTTTGTTTTACTTTCTATAATCTGGTCCTGTTCATTACAAAAAAATCGTAATAACCAAATAGAACAGATTAAGGATCAGCTTATAAAAAAAGATGATATAATTGATGGCCGTTGGCCGGAATATACTGTTGAAGGAAAATGGAAATTTCGCAAAAAAGTAAATTGGTTTTCCGGATTTACAGGCGGTGAACTGTTTTTGATGTATGAGCTAACAAAAGATGAAGAGCTAAAGAGAAGGGCTTTAATCCACGCAGATAGCCTTCTAAACTATGCGGGCATTGACTATACGCATGACATGGGATTTATCTTTTTGCCAACCTGTGTTAGAGCATATAATGAAACCGGGGAAGAAAAATACAAAAAAGCTGCGTTATTGGCAGCTGAAATGCTTTATAAAAGATTTAATACAAACGGCAATTTTATTCGTGCTTGGGGAAAGCTTGGCTCAGAAAAAAAAGCCGGCTGGATAATAATTGATACGATGATGAATCTTGAACTTCTGTTCTGGACGTATGAAGTAAGTGGTGACCAGAAATATTACGATGTTGCCCTAAGCCATGCCCAAACAACTTTGAAAGCGGCGATTAGAAAAGATTATTCATCATATCATGTAATAGAATTTGATCCTGAAACAGGAGAGGTTTTAAAGAAAAGAACTCATCAGGGATTTGGTGATGAATCGACCTGGGCGCGTGGACAAGCCTGGGGAGTTTATGGTTTTACAAACAGTTTTAAGCGAACTCAGGATTCTGTGTTTTTGGAAACTGCCCAAAAAATGGCAGACTATTACATCAATAAATTGCCGGAAGACAATGTTCCTTTTTGGGATCTTGATCTTGCCGGGGAAGATGTGTTAAAGGATGCTTCAGCGGGGGCAGTTTTGGCAAGCGGGCTTTTTGATTTAGCAGAATTATCAAATGGTCTGCTGTCTGACAAATATAGAAATTATGCTAAAAAGATAACTCAAAGCCTACTTGAAAACTATACATTTAAAAGCAGTAATCGCGATACCGAACAAGGATTATTGATTCATGCTATTTACCATCATCATAAAGGTTGGGGTATGGATGAATCCTATCCGGCAGGGGATTATTTTTTTATGGAAGCATTAAATAAATATTTTAAACTGATAAACAAGTAAATTGATTATTACATCCATAATTGCGAATATCGGAGCTTTATGAAAACAGCATCTTGTAAGTATAAAAGTTAATTTCAATCAAAAACAAATAGTAATCAGTTATGAATAACCCAAAGATAGCAAAAGAGTTTGAAAAATTAGTAAAGAATAAGTTCAATGTTTACAACAGTTTATTTCTAAATCTTCCTTATAGGAAAATCAGCAACATAGGAATGCTTCTCCCTCTAATGCACCATGTGTGCAAGCAGGGGCTTGAGTCAGGAAAAGAGCCGCTTGAAATCCTGAATTCATTTTTCAGTAATCACACAGATATAAAACTGGAAGAAGAAATAATCGATTTTATGTTTCGGGTTATTCAATATGTTGAACGACAAGTTGTGCTTTATGATAGTGTTGAAGATTCGGCATTTAGCAAACTTCTAACTTTGAATAATCATTTATCACTCAAAGATTATATTTATCTATTGGGCAGTAAAAAAGATGGGGAAAATATATTAGAAAAACTGTCATCATTTAGTACACGTATCGTATTTACAGCTCATCCAACACAGTTTTACCCTCCTTCAGTATTGGATATCATAGCCAGGCTGCGGCTGCTAATTGAAAAAAATGATATCAATGAAATTGATCTTACATTGCAGCAGCTTGGATTGACATCCTTAATTAATTCGAAAAAACCGACACCATTTGATGAAGCAAAAAATATTATCTACTTCCTGCAAAATGTTTATTATGGTGCTGTAACGGAGCTATATTCTTATATCAAAAAGAGCGTGCAAAACCCTACTTTTGATAATCCAAATATTATTCAGTTGGGATTTTGGCCGGGTGGAGACCGGGATGGCAATCCTTTTGTTACGTCAGAAATAACAAAGGATGTTGCTGATGAATTACGCATGACTTTGATGAAATGCTATTACCAGGACATTAAAAATTTAGGGCAAAAACTGACCTTCAGGAAAGTAGAAGAAATTATAATAAAGTTGAGAACAAAGCTATACAAAACCATGTTCGATCCGGCAAAAGCAATAAAATTTGAAGAGATTATAAATCCGCTCAATAGTATAAAAAAGTTCCTTGTAAATAATTATAACAGTTTGTACCTCGAGGAGTTGGAGAATCTTATCGACAAAGTAAAAATATTCAGAACGCATTTTGCAGTACTCGATATCAGGCAAAACCACAGCGTGCATAAACAAACAGTCGAGGCGATTCTTAAAAAAGAAAAACTGATCAAAAATAATTTGGATGAACTGAAAAGAGATGAATTAATTTCAATTCTTCTGAATCATGAGATTCAAATAAACATTGATAAATTTGATGACGATATAGTAAAAGATACTATTCGCACAATTATAGAGCAGAAAAATATCCAGGGAAAAAATGGGGAAGAAGGTTGCAACAGATATATAATTAGTAATGCTGAAGATATTTTTTCTGTTTTATTTGTCTATTGTCTTTTAAGGTGGTGTTGCTGGAAAAAAACTAAAATAAATATTGATATTATTCCTCTGTTTGAGTCAATGGATGGCATGGCAAATTCCGAATTAATCATGAAAGAACTCTTTGAAATCCCTGAGTACCGATCCCATATTAGACATCGAAAAAATATTCAAACCGTCATGCTTGGTTTTTCCGATGGAACAAAGGATGGAGGATATCTACATGCAAATTGGTCCATTTTTAAAACAAAGGAGATTTTATCTGAACTTTGTGATCAATATGATATCAAGGCAATATTTTTTGATGGTCGTGGTGGACCACCTGCACGTGGTGGTGGTAAAACGCACGGTTTCTATGCATCACAAAGTCAAAAAATTGCCAACCATGCAATTCAATTAACCATTCAAGGACAAACGATTACAAGTAAGTATGGAACTAAACAACATTTTATCCATAACTGGGAGCAACTGCTAACTGCCGGATTATCCAATAGCTTATTTGAAAACGGAAACACTATTTCTGAGAGCTCAAGAGAAATAATTGAGGAGCTTGCCCGGTTAAGTTTTGAAAAATATAATGCCCTTAAAAACCACAAAATGTTTATACCATATTTGGAGAATAAAAGTACTCTAAAATATTACAGCGAAGCTAATATTGGTAGCAGGCCGACCAAAAGAGGAAACAAAGGAAAACTGGAATTGAAGGATTTGAGAGCAATTCCGTTTGTAGGTTCATGGAGCCAATTAAAGCAAAATGTTCCCGGTTATTTTGGCATTGGAACAGCAATTCAATCACTTGTAAATGATGGCAAAACCAATGAATTGAAGAATCTGTTTAAGGAAGTTCCGTTCTTTAAAGCATTAATTCATAACAGCATGATGGCTTTATCGAAATGTTATTTTGAATTAACCGGCTACATTGCTAAAAATAAAGAATTTAAAGATTTCTGGAACATATTATTTAATGAGTATAAACTATCAAAAGAAATGACTCTTCTCATCTCCGGTTATGATGTTTTGATGGAAGAAGAACCGGTTTCAAAAAGTTCAATCGAGATTAGAGAACAAATTGTTTTGCCATTATTAGTAATTCAGCAATTTGCCTTACAAAAAATTGAACAAGACTCCGAGCATAAAAATAAGTACGAAAAAATAGTTCAACGATCATTATATGGAAATATTAACGCAAGCCGAAACTCAGCTTAAATAATATTTTTAGTACTGTTGAGCCATTTAAAAAAAGAATAAAATATAATTATGGATATAGTTACCCAAGGTCTGCTGGGTGCAACAGTTGCACAAGCCGGAGCCAGATCTGATGAAGTGCGATTGGCTTCAATAGTTGGATTTATCTCTCCCTTACTGGCTGATGCCGATGCCTTAATTCAATCCATAGAAGATCCGCTTTTGTTTTTAGAGTATCACCGCCACTTCACTCATTCTTTTATGTTTATTCCTTTTGGGGCTCTACTTGCTTCATTATTGCTTTGGCCGTTTTTTAAAAAGAAACTATCTCCTAAACGCATCTATTTTTTTTCACTTCTGGGATATGCTACTGCCGGAATTCTGGATGCCTGCACCAGTTACGGTACTCATTTGCTCTGGCCATTTAACAATGATCGAGTTGCTTGGAGCATCATATCCATTTTCGATCCTGCGTTCTCTTTAGCATTAATAGCGGTAATTGCTTTTGGTGTTTTAAAATGTAAACCGCTTGCCGGAAGGATAGGCCTACTTTTTGCCGCCGCTTATTTATCACTGGGAGCAATTCAACATGATCGTGCTGAAACAATGGCTAATTCCCTGGCCCAACAACGCGGCCATATAGCAGAGCGATTGGTAGTGAAACCAACTATTGGAAACCTGCTGCTATGGCGTTCGATTTATCGGGCAGATGGATTGTATTATGTTGATGCGGTGCGAGTGAGTCTGCCGGGTGAAGGTAAAATTTTTCGCGGTGATAGTCTCCCTGCCTTTGATATCAAACAAGATCTCCCCAAACTTAATGAAAGCATGACGACATATCGTGACATTCGGCGCTTTGAACTATTCTCTGATGGCTATCTGGTTTGGCACCCGGAACACTCTGATGTACTGGGCGATATTCGCTATGCAATGGTACCAACAAGTACAAAACCTCTTTGGGGAATTAAGTTAAATTTTGATGAAGCAAATGGTCGGGTCACCTTTAATACATACCGGTCAAGGTCAGAAACAGGTCGTGAGATATTTTTATCAATGCTTTTGGACTAATTCGATAGAAAGATACTTATCACTTTGACTCTATTAAGATAAAATTACCAGATGATTAAATGTTTAAGAAAAAGTGCTATTTTTAACCTGTTTCAAGAGTTGACAATAAAATGTTGTTTGTTATAATTTGCTGAATAGATTAATTACAAAGTCAGTCCTACTCAAAATCCATTTCAAATGATAAAATTAATACAATTTAATAGAAATAGTTTAGAGCAACTAAGGCTTTTAAACGACAAAAACGGTGAGCAGATTACTATCCTGCCGGGATTTGGTAGCAGCCTGAATGAACTTGTACTTTCTAAAAAATCGAAACTATATAGTTTATTAGATGGAAATCCTTCAAAGAAAGAAATAGTTGGAGATAAAATTTATAAAGGCGCAAGATTGATTCCTTTTCCAAATCGCGTGGCTGATGGAAAATATGAGTTTGAGGGAAGTGTTTTTCAACTCGCCTGTAATGAGAAAGGTTTAAATAATGCTCTTCATGGATTTCTTTTTGATAAAGAGTTTACGATAGAAAATGTTGAAGAATCAGAATCCAGGGCAAAGGTAGAATTAGTTTATGACTATTCTGGAAATATTACCGGATATCCTTTCCCTTTTAAAGCGAAAATTATTTACTCCCTTTCGGAAAAAGATGGTTTTACTTGCAGTACAATGGTTAAAAATACAGGTGACAGTCGTATGCCTTTTGGGGATGGTTTTCATCCTTTTTTCACTTTTCACTCAAAGGTTGATGATTTGTGGTTAAAATTGCCCGTAGATCAAAAAATAATTATTAATGAACAGATGGTTCCTACAGGTGAAAGAATTGATTATAAAAATTTTCATAAATTGAGCCCTATTGGTTTGAGTGAATTTGATTCATGTTTTTCTGTTCAAAGCGGAGAACAAATCCTGTCTACAGAATTATATAATCCAGGATCAGAAGCTACAATTCGATTATGGCAAGAAACAGGTCCGGACAAATATAATTATTTACAAATTTATATTCCTCCTCATCGTAATTCTATCGCAATTGAACCAGTGACCAGCAATGTTAATGCTTTTAATAATAAAGAGGGATTAATCGTACTTGAACAAGACCAGCATTTTGAAGCAAAATATGGAATACAATTGGTTTAGCTTATGTGGAAGAAAGAAATGAAACAATATATATTAGCCCAAAAAAAGAAGATCGAGATTGATAAATGGTGCGAGGGCTGCTCAATAACAAAAGACCCTGGTCAGGAATATATTATATCATGGATCCTTCAGAATGGAGCATGGTTTCGTCAGGCCTGGGAAATGTCCTTATGTAAAAACTGCAGTTTATCTTCTGAATGTGGCCATGAAGTCAGGCAACAATGTTCTTGTTTTAAAGAATAAAAAAATATTAGATAAGTGAATTATGAATGTTTTAGATAAAGCCTTACTTAAAATATATGGCAAGAATGATATAATTCTTAAAAACCAGCAAAAACGTTATAGACATCTCGCGGATATTTTTAAACAGAAGTTTGGTGATAATGAACTCCATTATTTCAGTACTCCGGGTAGAACAGAGATTAGCGGTAATCATACTGATCATAATAATGGCAGAGTGCTGGCGGCAAGTATTAATCTTGACTCAATTGCTGCTGTTACAAAAAACAATGAAAACAAAGTTATTTTGTATTCAGAAGGATTTGATGATCCTTTTATTGTTGATTTATCACAACTAAAAATTATTCAGGAAGAAAAGGAAACAACTTTTGCATTGATTAGGGGAATTGCAGCACGCTTTAAGCAGTTGCGATATGAAGTTGGCGGTTTCAATGCCTTCATGACCAGTGATGTTTTACCAGGATCGGGACTCAGTTCATCGGCCTCGGTAGAAATACTGATTGGAACAATATTCAATGCCTTGTATAATGAAAATACTATTTCCCCGGAAGAACTGGCAAAAATTGGGCAGTATGCTGAAAACGAATATTTTGGAAAACCTTGTGGATTGATGGATCAAATGGCATGCGCTGTTGGTGGGATTATTTCCATAGATTTTAAAGATCCGGAAAACCCAATTGTTGATAAAATCGATTTTGATTTTGATGCCCGACAATACAGTTTGCTGGTTGTTGATACAGGAAGCAGTCATGCCGACCTAACTGACGACTATGCTAATATTCCAAAAGAAATGAAATCAGTAGCGGAGGCATTAGACAGTACTGTTTGCCGTGAAATTGAGTACGAAGAATTAATAACAGAAATAAAATCTTTACGAAATCAGATTGGTGATCGGGCGCTTCTACGTGCAACACATTTCTTAGCTGAAAGTGAACGTGTCTGGGATCAGGTTAGGGCCTTAAAAACGGGAAACTTTCAAGAGTTCTTGAATCTGGTAAAAGAGTCAGGTAATTCTTCATTCAAGTGGTTACAAAATATTTACTCAGCAAAAAATGTTCATGACCAAGGCGTCTCCCTGTTTCTGGCAATTACTGAAAAGTTTATTTCCAAAATTGGTGAAGGAGCGTGCAGGGTTCACGGTGGAGGTTTTGCAGGGACTATGCAAGTCTTTTTGCCAAATAAGTCAATTGAAGAATACCGGCAATTAATAAAAAAAGTTTTTGGAGAGAACAAGGTAATGGCTTTGAGTATCCGCGCATTTGGAACAGTTTTTTTAAGTGACTTGGAAAATTAACTATGAGTAATATCAAAAATGTTTTGGTTACAGGCGGCGCTGGTTATATAGGCAGTCATATCGTTCAGCAATTGTGTGATGAGGGTTTTTCGGTAACGGTGTTTGATAATTTTTCACTTGGTTTGCAAGAGAATATTGATACACGTGTTGCAGAAGTAATTAAAGGAGATATTATAAGTGATGGTGACTTGAAAAAGGCATTTGCCAAAGGTATTGATGTTGTCTTTCATTTTGCTGCCTGGAAAGCAGCTGGCGAATCAATGGCCGACCCTGCAAAATATGCAAAGAATAATATTTCCGGAACCATCAATCTTCTTAATACCATGCTTGCAAATAATACAAAACATATTGTTTTTTCATCATCGGCTGCAGTGTATGGTAATCCTCAATATTTGCCTATTGATGAGAAACATCCGCTGGATCCGACAAATTATTATGGCTATACAAAACTGTGTATTGAACAAAACCTGGCCTGGTACAGCCGGCTCAAAAACATTCGCTACAGCGCCTTGAGATATTTCAATGCCACGGGATATGATATCAGTGGAAAGATTCGTGGCAAGGAAAAAAATCCTGCCAACCTTTCACCAATAGTAATGGAAGTTGCCTGCGGTATGCGTAAAAATATGCTGGTATTTGGCGATGATTATGATACAAAAGATGGTACTTGTATCCGGGATTATATCCATGTAAATGATTTGGCAACTGCTCATATTTCAGCCATGAAATACATTTGTGAAAAAGACGAAAATCTAACTGTCAATTTGGGAACAGGTAATGGTAATTCGGTTTTTGATGTAATAAAATCTGCAGAAAAAGTTGTTGGTATAAAGCTTGATTTCGAAATTACCGGGCGCCGTCCTGGTGATCCTGCTGAATTAGTTGCAAGTTCTGATAAAGCACTGAAACTATTAAACTGGAAAGCCAAACACTCAGATCTTGAAACCATTTTTAAAACAATGAAACCTGTTTATCTTTAAAATGAATTCAATTTGTTGAGGAAATGTATTTTTCGATAGCTTTCCCTTCCCACTTTCAAAAGCTTTTCTCAATAAATTTTACTTTATTTTACCAACGTTACATTCGTTGCTCGCTGGCTAAAGAAGTTTACTTTAATTATATTTTCATTTTTCCAACCCATATGATCAAAACAAAGGACAAGAAAATGGATGACAATAAAGCAGAAATTACTTTAGATCAAAGTCGTAGAGATTTTATAAAAAAGACAGTTTCTCTTGGTGTCGGTGTAGGCCTTGCAGGTGTAGCGATTAATAGCTGCTCGCCTAAAAAGTATGCAATTGCAACAAAGCCAGGGTTGCCAAAAATTGATCCGATTCCTGTTGTGAAAATTGGATTTGTTGGTGTTGGAATGCAGGGATCCGGCCATGTTCATAATTTTCTAAATATTGAGGGTGTAGAGATTAAAGCAATTTGTGATATAATTCCGGAAAAAGTTGAAAAGATGCAAAAGCTGGTTGTGGAAAAAGGACATCCAAAACCAATGGGATATTCCAAAGACGAACATGATTTTAAACGAATGTGTGAAACAGAAGATTTGGATTTAGTTTTCACGGCGACACCTTGGAATTGGCATGTTCCGGTAATGATAGCAGCGATGAAAAATGGTAAACACGCTGCTACGGAAGTACCTGCCGCAGTAACAATTGATGAATGCTGGGAGATGGTTGAAACGGCAGAGAAATATCAGAAGCATTGTGTAATGATGGAAAATTGCAATTATAATCGTATGGAAATGTTAATATTTAACATGACCCGGAAAGGTCTTTTTGGAGAATTGATTAATGCAGAATGCGGATATTTGCATGATTTACGAAAATACAAGTTGGGCGGTTTATACGAAGGAGATTGGCGTGTAAAACATTCAATTGACAGAAATGGAAATCTTTATCCAACGCACGGCCTGGGTCCGGTTGCGCAATGTATGGATATTAATCGCGGAGACCAGTTTGATTACTTGGTGTCAATGAGCAGTAATTCACGAGGGCTTGGCTTGTATGCCAATAAAGAACTTGGCGCAGATCATGAATATTCAAAACAAAAATATGCCTTGGGGGATGTAAATATTAGCTTAATCAAAACTGTAAAAGGCTTAACAATAACCCTGTATCATGATACGAATCTGCCTCGCCCATATAGCAGAAAATTTACAATGCAGGGCACTAAAGGAATTGCGGAAGGTTGGCCGCACCGTATTCATATTGAAGGGAAAAGCCCCGCTCACAGATGGGAAGAGCTCGATTCATATTATGAAGAGTATGAGCACCCGCTTTGGAAAAAAGTTGGGAAGGATGCTTCCTGGGCAGGACATGGCGGCATGGATTTTATAGAAGATTATCGTTTAATTCGGGCTTTGCAAACAGGAACGCCAACAGATATGGATGTATATGATGCAGCCGCGCAAAGCTGTGTTTCTGAATTGACAGAAATTTCGGTAGCAAACAAAAGCAAGCCGGTAGATTTCCCGGACTTTACAAGAGGGTTATGGAAAACAAGGGAAAAGCTGCCTATTATAGAACCTTAAAATTAACGTGGAAATTGAAACCGGAATTTATTATTCCAAAGGAAAACATTATGACGCTTCAATTGATTGACTGGGTTTCAATTATTGGTTTTTTTGCTATTTCATTGGGTATTGGTCTTAGTGTGGCCAAAAGAGCCGGATCCAACACAGAAGAGTTTTTTGCTTCAGGGCGAAGTATGCCATGGTGGTTGCTGGGTGTTTCAATGGTTGCTACAACCTTTTCTGCAGATACACCAAACCTGGTGACAGATCTTGTACGCCAGCACGGAGTTTCCGGCAACTGGATGTGGTGGGCATTTTTACTAACCGGCATGGTCACAGTTTTTATATATGCAAAGCTTTGGCGCAGATCGGAAGTGTTGACAGATGTCGAGTTTTATGAGCTCCGTTATAGTGGAAAGGCTGCTGCATTTTTACGAGGTTTTCGGGCACTCTACTTAGGCATATTTTTTAATGTAGTGATTATGGCTACTGTACTTTTGGCAGCTATAAAAATTGGCGGTGTAATGCTGGGGTTAACCCCTTTCCAGACAATTTTTTGGGCATCGCTAATAACGGTGGTTTACAGCATGCTTGGTGGTTTACGCGGCGTGCTTATAACAGATTTTATTCAATTTTCGATTGCGATGATCGGTGCCGTGTATGCAGCATATATCGTTGTAAATTTACCGGAAGTTGGCGGGATTGAAAACCTGCTTGCCAATCCGCTTGTACAAGGTAAAATTTCCCTTTTGCCGGACTTCTCTGATACAAACTTATTAATGACAGTATTGATAATTCCTATTGCCGTTCAATGGTGGAGTGTATGGTATCCCGGAGCCGAGCCTGGTGGCGGTGGCTATGTTGCCCAAAGAATGCTGGCAGCAAAAGATGAAAAAAATGCAATGGGAGCTACCCTCTTTTTTAATCTTGCACATTACGCTTTGCGGCCATGGCCTTGGATTTTAGTTGCCCTTGCCTCACTTGTGGTTTTTCCGGATTTAGATTCTTTGGGAAAAGCTTTTCCAAACATTGATGCCGGTATTTTGAAAAATGATTTAGCTTATTCGGCGATGTTAACTTACCTGCCTGCAGGAATTTTGGGAATTGTAGTTGCGTCTTTAATTGCGGCCGTAATGTCAACGATTTCTACCCACTTAAACTGGGGTGCGTCTTACGTTGTAAACGATTTTTATAAAAGATTTGTTAAACAAGATCCGAGTGAAAAGGAACAGGTTTTGGCCGGGCGACTTACGATTCTTGTTTTAATGATTTTAGCAGCAATTCTTGCTTTATTTCTTAGTAATGCTTTGCAGGCTTTTCATATTTTGCTCCAAATTGGAGCCGGAACCGGGTTGCTGTTTTTATTACGCTGGTTTTGGTGGCGAATCAATGCGGCCAGTGAAATAGCGGCGATGGTTATATCATTTTTGGTTGCAATATATTTCGAGATTGTTCACCCGGAATTAGGTTTACCGGAAATAATTGAATGGCAGCGCCTGGTGATTGGAGTAGCAATTACAACAATTGGATGGGTTACTGTTACATTATTTTCCAAACCGACTGATCAAGAAACTTTGTTCAACTTTTGCAAAAAAGTAACACCGGGTGGTCCCTGTTGGAAAAGGATTCTGGAAATTGGCCGCAAAGAAGGACATGATGTTGATGCATTACTGTCTGAGAAATGGGATATGCCTTCAAGTTTGTTAGGTGTATTTTTAGGGTTGCTTGTAATTTACAATGGTTTATTTGCAATCGGTTTTTGGTTGTATGGCAATATTTTTGCCGCATCCATTACAACAGTGGTTTCGATACTTTCTTCAGTATTTCTGATAAAATTATGGGCAAATTTTCGGGTTAGATGAGCTTGATGGAAAAACAGAAAACTCGCGCGCTTATTTTAGCTGCCGGCAAAGGAACCAGGATGAACTCGTCTGTAAGCAAGGTTTTACATACAATTCTGGGTAAAACAATTCTTGAGTATGTTGTGGAAGCTTTAGAGTTTTCATCAATTGAGAGAATTGGAGTTATAGTTGGAAGCCACAATATTGAAGAAGTACGCAAAGTTCTTAATGACCGTGTAGATTATATCGTTCAGCGCCAGCAATTAGGAACCGGGCATGCAGTAATGTCTGCAACGGATTGGCTGAAAGAGTTTAATGGCAGCTTGCTAATTATGGTTGGTGATGCTCCTTTTATCAATTCAAAAATCATTAAACAAATACTCACAAAACAGCAGACCGGCAATAAAGCTGTTTGTTTTTTAACGGCGGTATCAAAAAACCCGCTTCCATGGGGAAGGGTTGTCCGCGATAAAAATGGAAAGGTTCTGCGCATTGTTGAAGAAAAGGACGCTACCATCGAAGAGAAAAAAATTCGTGAGGTGAGTTCTTCACATTATTGTTTTGATTGGCAAAGTTTAAAACAAGCCCTGGCTGAAATCGATAATAATAATGTACAAACCGAATATTATTTGCCGGATGTAATAAAAATCTTGGTAAAAAAAGGGCTTGATGTTGAGACAGAAATCAGCAATGACTTTCTAACTTCATTTGGTATAAACACTCCTGCTGATCTGGAATTTGCTGAAAGTCAAATGAAATCAATCGGGCAAATTAATGATTGAAGTAGCTGCTCCGGGACGAATTGGTTTGTTTGGTGAACACCAGGATTATTTGGGTTTGCCCACAATTACAGCGGCAATAAATCTAAAAGTAAGCATTCAAGGCAAGCTACGAAATGATAATCTTTTTAAAATTTATTTACCGGATATTAAAAGTTCAGAACAATTCAGTATTCCGCAAAAGAATCAACAGCTTTCATACATAAAAAAACGCGATTATTTTCGTAGTGTATTCAATGTACTTCTTCGCAATGGTGCGAGATTTGAAAACGGTTGGGACTGCACGGTACAGGGAAACATACCTATAAATTCAGGCACTTCATCATCTTCTGCCTTATGTGTTGCCTGGACACGATTTTTAATTAAAGCCAACTCCATTCAAAAACCAGAGTTTATTGATCCTGCTTTTATTGGCCGTTTAGCATATTTAGCAGAGGTTGAAGAATTTGGTGAACCAGGCGGGATGATGGATCATTACGCCAGTGCTGTTGGGGGAGTTTTGTATCAGGATTTTGCAAAGAAAACAAACCTACAGAAATTACCGGTGAAGTTAGGTACTTTTGTTTTAGGCGATTCCCTTGAAGCGAAGGATACTCTCGGAATTTTAAATCGTGTAAAACTTGGAGTTTTGGAAGCGGTAAATATAATAAAGAAAATTGATAGCGATTTTGAATTGGAAGATTGTTCGTTAAGTGAAATTAAAAATCATAAAACAATACTATCAAAACTTCAAACAGAACTACTTCATGGGGCTGTCATAAATCGAGACATCACAAAGGACGCTTTGGAATTGCTCAATTCAAAACACTTTGATGAAAAACGATTTGGCTTATTAATGACTGAGCATCAAAAAATTTTAAATGAAAAATTGAAGATATCCACACCAAAAATTAATCAAATGTTAAAAGCTGCAATTAATGCTGGAGCTTATGGTGGGAAAATCAATGGTTCTGGTGGAGGCGGATGTATGTTTGTTTATGCACCGGAAAATGCTGAAGAAATAGCAAAAGCAATCGAAGCTTGTGGTGGTAAAGCATACATAATAACTATTTCATAAAAAATTCTATTTTCTCTGAATCATCCGCACTAATTATTCTCATACAAACCTCAAAATAAATCAAATGTCCACAATGAAGTCATTCATTCGTCTTAAGGGTAAATAACTTTCAGCAATTAATTTAGAAATATTGGCTAATTACAAAAAGTTATAATCATTAACTAAACCCAGGAGAAAATATGGCAAAATATATATTTGTTTACAAGGGACCAGCAACAGATATGAGTGACATGTCTGAGGAGCAAGGCAAGGCAATAATGGATGCCTGGAATGCATGGATCCAAAAGACAGGTAGTTCTTTGGTTGATGTTGGACAACCAATGGCAAATGGTGTTTCATTATTGGATAATGGCAGCGAAGGTACAGCGGCTTTGCTAAACGGATATTCTATTGTTCAAGCTGCTGATATTAATGCAGCAAAAAGCCTGGCGGATGGACATCCTTTTTTAAGTGAAGGGAAAGGCAATTTTGCAATTGATGTTTTTGAGCTAATGGATATTCCGATGTAATTTTTTATATCACAAACCCCGATGTTTATTCGGGGTTTTTTGAGCTTATATTCAACTTATTATTTATGATAATTCCGAAAGAAAATAAAAACAATAGTTAATAAAATTCAAAAACCGGGAAAATATTCAGTAACCTTTAATGCCACCGGTTTTGCAAGTGGAATTATATTTACGAGTTAATTACTTTCCCTTCTTCAGGATCGGTAAAAGATTTTATCCAAAGCCGCAAAATGATAATGTTGAAATAGTAGATTACCTGTGGAGTTTAGAAAATTGAAAGTATCTGTTTATCCTCGTTTTTCAGAAGCAGAAGTAGAAAAGTTTATTGCAGACTCATATGAATTGAATATTAAAGCAAAATGCTTGGTTGGCGATATCGGTCAAAATTTTCAGCTTAAAGGAGAACAAGGCCGGAAATATATTTTCAAAATCGCAAATCCTGCAGAAACCTTCCCAATTCTTGAAGCCCAAAATCAAGTCCTGATCAAATTGGCCAACAATGACAAATTTGAATCACCTATTTTGTTGAAATCAAAAGAGGGGCTTTTTATTACACCTATCATAAATGAAAAAAAAGAGTCATTCAATACCCGGCTTATGTCATTTATCGATGGAATATTCCTTGCAGAAGCAGATAATTTATCGCCAAAATTGTTGTCCTCGATTGGTGACATTCTGGGAGAAATAGATAAACAGATTGAAAATATTGACCATCCGGCTCTTCATCGTTTTTGGTACTGGGATTTAAAGCACGTGCTGCAAATAAGAACCCTTATAAAACATATTAAAAGCCAGCGTGATAAAAGCCTTGTTGAATATTTTTTATTGCAATTTGAAAATGAGGTTGTTCCAAAGTTTATTGAAATGCGCCGAGGAGCAATCCATAATGATGCCAACGATTACAATCTACTTGTAAAAGAAAATGGGAGTTTGGGCGTAATTGATTTTGGTGATATGGTCAATACTTATATAGTTTTTGAGCTTGCCATTGCATTGGCATATCTTATGTTCAACAAAGAAAATCCGGTTGAAGACACTCTGGAAGTTGTTGCCGGTTATCATAAAAAATTTCCCTTACAAGAGATTGAAATTGAAGTTTTATTTTACTCAATTTGTGCAAGACTATGTCTTAGTGTTACCATGTCTGCTTATCAGCGACAAACCCAGCCTGACAATGAATACATTTCTGTTTCTGAGGAAAATGCCTGGGCTCTTTTGTGGAAGCTCCTCGAGTTCAATCCATTAAAAGCTAAATCACTTTATTCAAAAGCCTGTGGTAAACCAATTGATTTATCAAAAACCGAATCAAAAGATTCAATAATTGAAAAAAGAAAAAAGCTTATAGGGAAATCACTTTCCATTTCATATAAAGAGCCCTTAAAAATTGTTCGTGGCGCGATGCAATATCTTTATGATGGTCAAGGTGATACATATCTTGATTGTGTGAATAATGTCTGCCATGTTGGTCATTGCCACCCTCATGTTGTCCAGGCGGCACAAAAGCAAGTTTCCGTATTAAACACAAATACACGTTATTTGCACGATAATCTTATCGACTATGCAGACCGTTTGACAAAAAAATTCCCAGATCCATTAAGTGTTTGTTTTTTTGTTAACTCTGGCAGTGAAGCAAATGAGTTGGCGTTGAGATTGGCTTATGCCCATACAGGGCAAAAAAACATGATAATTCTTGATCATGCATATCACGGAAACACACCGTCTTTAATTGATATTAGCCCCTATAAATATAATCAAAAAGGCGGAGCCGGGCCCGGTGCGTATACAGTTAAGGCAGAATTACCGGATGTTTATCGTGGACCATATAAAAAAGAGGATCTGCAAGCAGGAAATAAATATGCAGAATTTATCGAATGGCGGATTCAGGATTTGAAAAAAGAAGATAAATCAATT
The DNA here is from genome assembly GCA_013112635.1 of Calditrichota bacterium. Lineage (NCBI taxonomy): Bacteria > Pseudomonadati > Calditrichota > Calditrichota bacterium. Next base: position 26,691 of record JABFGF010000003.1, read on the forward strand.
GCCGGATTCATTTGCGAATCGTTACCCGGTTGTGGCGGACAGATTGTTTTTCCACAGGGTTATTTAAAAGAAGTTTATAAAAAGATTAGAGCTGCCGGAGGTGTTTGTATTGCCGATGAGGTGCAAGTTGGATTTGGCAGGGTTGGGTCTCACTTTTGGGGATTTGAACTTCAGGATGTTGTGCCTGATATCGTGACCATGGGAAAGCCAATCGGAAATGGGCATCCATTAGCAGCAGTTGTAACAACAAGAGAAATTGCAGATTCATTCAATAATGGCATGGAGTTTTTTAATACTTTTGGTGGTAACCCGGTGTCATGTGCCATTGGGCTTTCTGTATTGGATGTGATCGAATCTGAACAGTTGCAGGAGAATGCACTGAAAGTTGGCAGCTATTTAATTAGTGGGCTGGAAAATTTAAAATCGCGGTTTGAATTAATTGGCGATGTCCGCGGTGCCGGATTATTTATTGGTGTTGAACTTGTAAGAAACAGGGATACGCTTGAACCCGCAACAGATGAAGCGGCGCTAATAATTGAAAAAATGAAAGAAAAGAAAATCTTAATTAGCACCGATGGACCTTATAACAATGTGCTTAAATTGAAACCACCAATTGTTTTTAGTAAAGAAAATGCGGATCGGGTTATAGCGAACCTGGAATTTGTTTTAAAAGAAAATTTTTCTGGATAAAATCAAAATGACATGATCAAGACTATTAGGTTTATATTTATTGGAACAAGAGAAAACAATCTAAATGATTAATTTACTCTTGCGCCAATAATATAATCTTTAATGGGGCAGTTTTGATTTTCCCGCCTGATAACCATAAGCACCAATTACTGCGCCAAGTAGTGTAAATAATGCAGGATATTCTCCGGATCCGATTTGTGCAAAAACAGGCCCCGGGCATGCGCCGGTTATGGCCCAGCCGATACCAAAAATTAATCCACCCCAAATAAATCCACGGTTAAAAGTTTTACCTTTAAAGTTTAATTGTTCTGCGTTGAAGGATTCTATTTTAAAATACTTTAACACCAATATCGATAAAACCCCGGTTGCAATTGCGGCAGCGAATATCAGGTACATATGTGGTTCTTCAAAATTGAACATAGCCTGGATCCGGAACCAGTTAATCACCTCGGATTTTATAAGCACAATTCCAAATAATAGCCCTAAAAAAAGATAAATTAAATTACGCATGAGATTTCCTTTATAAAAAATTTACAATAAAAGTGAAAAGTAATCCGCCACCGAAGAAAGCTAATGTCGCTTTAAGACTACCACCATTTAGTATAGATAAACCGAAAATAGAATGTCCGGCTGTACATCCATTGGCATAGCGGGTCCCAAATCCAATAAGCAAACCACCAATAAATAGTTTAATTACTCCCGTGGTTGAATAGTAGGTTTCAGGTAAAAAAGTCAAATCAGTTGAACTAAAAAAAGTTGTTGCCAGGTACCCGCCAATAGCAATCCCAATTACAAAAAAAAGTTTCCATGCATTACTGCCAGGAGAATATTCTTTGAAGTGTTTTTTTGATCCTGGTATCATCACATAACACATGTGCTCAAAAGAAGAGCTAATCCCAAATTGCTTATTTCCAATTATCAGAAGCAGCGGGACAAAAATCCCTAAAAGTGGGCCGGCGATATACCATTCCCAAGTGTCAAAAAACGAATTCATAAATCCTCCAAGAGCTAATTAATTTTAAATGTATAATTTATTTTTACTGTTGTTGCCAACATTTTAGAAACGGAACAATATTTATTTATAGAAAGGTCAAGTGCCCGTTCAACTTTCTTCTCTTCTAACTCACCTGACAATTCATATTCAAGATGTATCTCAGTGAAAACTGCCGGGATATTTTTTTCATCCCTTTTGGCTTTGACAGATATTTTTAAATCATCTAAATGCTGCCTTTGTTTTTTTAAGATGGAGATAAGGTCAATTGCGCTACAGCTTCCTAAACCCATTAAAATCAATTCCATAGGGCGGGTGCCTTTATCATTTCCCCCAGACTTTTTTCCGGCATCAATCGAAACGGAAAGCGGCCCGGAACCCATAGCTTCCATGTGAAAAGCATTGTCTTTTTTATTAATTTCGATATTCATTTATTTTCCTTTTTCTGATTTTTTTATGGCCTGTGTAACGTCTTCAATAATGTCTTCGCTACTTTCCAATCCGACCGAGATTCGAACCAGCCCGGGATAAATAAGGACCTGCTCCTGCTCTTCGACTGTTAGCTTTGAGTGTGTTGTGGATGAAGGGTGAGTTGCAACAGAACGTGTATCACCAAGATTAGCAGTTTTGGAAATCACTTGTAGCGAGTCTATAAATTTCTGCGCACGATCATATCCGCCTTTTAAAAGAAATGTAACAATCCCGCCGGGACCTTTCATTTGTTTTTGGGCTAATAAAAACTGCGGATGCGATTCCAAGCCTGGATAGCGTACATAGGTTAAGTGCTGGTTTTGGTCTAATTCCCTGGCCAGTGCCAAAGCATTGGAACAATGACGCTCCATTCTTAGAGAAAGTGTTTCCAGGCTTTTCGAAAATAACCATGCATTAAATGGCGCCATTGATGGTCCTGTTTGGCGGGCAAAAAATCGCACTTCGTCAATCAATTCTTGCTTACCCACAATTACTCCACCACAAGCACGGCCTTGCCCGTCAATATATTTTGTTGCAGAATGGGCAATTAAATCTGCCCCATAATCTGCCGGTGTTTGCAAAATGGGTGTTGCAAAAGTGTTGTCAATAAACAAGATAAGGTTGTATTTGTTTTTTAATTGCTGAGCCAGCGACAGATCTACTATGTCCAACCCGGGATTTGATGGTGTTTCAATAAAAAGCATTTTTGTGTTTTTATTTATTTTTGATTCCCATTCCTCTGGTTGTGTCGCGTTGACAAAGCTTGTGGTTATTCCCCAGCGGGAGAGTATTTTTACTAAAATCTGATAAGTGGAGCCAAACAGCGCACGCGAGGCCAGGATATGGTCACCGGATTTTAATAATCCTGCAAAGCCGGCAAATAGGGCTGCCATTCCGGAGGCAAATGCAAAGCCGTCATCCATTTTCTCCAAAGAACACATTTTACCAACAAACTCGGTTGTGTTTGGATTTGAAAATCGCGAATAGATATTTCCGGAAATTTCATTGGCAAACAGGGCACGGCCTTGTTCGGCATCTTCAAATACAAAACTGGATGTTAAATAAAGCGGGACGGAATGTTCCCGGTTTTCTGACCGTGGAAATTGATTGCGGATATCCTTTGTTTCAGTTTTATACATACTCTCCTCTTTTTTTTAATTTTGGGCAAAAAAAAAGCCCTCCGGTATCCGAAGGGCTTTTAATAATTTTTTAAAATTATGTGTTATACACCAACCAGATCTCCAGTATTTGAAATCTCCATCATCATATAGCACATGCACATATTTTTAATATTTTTTAAAATCATTATTATTCTCATTTTTAGGGCCAATATATCAGCAATTGTTATAAATGTAAACTTTTTTTTATATCGACTGAAATTTATTGAGCTTGAATACCTGCTATATTAGCCCTTTTGCCACCATTAACTCTGCATTCAAAATTGCACCTCCTGCTGCTCCGCGGATTGTATTATGTGAGAGCACGGTAAATTTATAATCAAACAAATTACAATCTCGCAAACCTCCAATTGAAACGGCCATTCCATTTTCAAGATTGCGGTGCAGGCGAGGTTGCGGATAGCCCGGCTGATCAAAATAGTGGATCGGGTTTGATGGTGCAAAAGGCAATTTTAAATTTTGTGGCTCTGAAGTAAAATTCCTCCAGGCCTGAATAATTTCATCTGTGCTTGCCTTTTTTGATAATTTAACCTGAACCGATTCGGTATGCCCGTCAATTACAGGAACACGGTTACAAAGGGCGCTGATAGGAAGGGTTAAGTTTTCAATTTCCCCATTTTTAAAATTGCCCAAAATTTTTAAAGGCTCGGCCTCCATTTTTGCTTCTTCACCACCAATATGTGGAATTACATTTTCCAGGATTGTTGCACTTGGTAAGCCCGGCATACCGGCGCCGGAAATGGCCTGCATAGTTGCAACATTCAATTGTTCCAGACCAAATGAATCGAGCAAAGGTTTTAAAGCCATAACCAGACCAATGGTTGAGCAGTTCGGGTTGGTTACAATCTTGCCCTTATACTTTTGCGAATCCAATAATTGCAAATGATCTGCGTTAACTTCGGGTATCAATAACGGCACATCCTTATCAAAGCGATGATTTTTTGAATTAGAGACAACAAAATGGCCTAGCTTAGCAAAATGTTCCTCAGCTTCTCCGGCTACTTTTGCGTCAAGACCAGAAAAAAGAAGCGGACTTTCTAAAGAAGAATCCAGTGTCTTGACAGTCAGTTTTGCAACATTTTCAGGAATTGTACCAGGCAGAAACCAATTCGCAGCTTCGGGATATTTTTTCCCCGCCGAGCGTTCGGAGGCGACAACTTCCTTAACTTCAAACCAGGGGTGGTTTTCTAATAATTGAATGAATTTTTGTCCAACGCTGCCTGTCGCGCCTAATATGGCCACAGCTATTTTCTTTTCAGGATTATTCATTTTCTTTCCTTTTTAAATTGGTCCTGTCATTCTGAACGCAGTGAAGAATCCCTATTTTTTCTGAGAATTAAAAATAGGATGCTTCTCCCAATAAAACCGGGCTCAACATGACATTTGCTTTACTTATGTCTTTTTTCTAATACGTCTACAACTTCACTGAACTCAATATTTTGATGAGCAAGTAAAACCAACAAATGATACAATAAATCGGCTGACTCTTCTTTGACCCGACCTTTATTATTTGCCATCGCATCAATCACAACTTCAACTGCTTCTTCACCAACTTTTTGAGCAATTTTATTTATTCCTTTTGCAAACAATTCAGTTGTATATGATCCCTTCGGCATTATAGTTTTGCGTTCTTTGATTAACTCTTCAAGTTTAGAGAGAAAACTATGACTGGCAGAATTGGCCTCATTAAAACAGGTATCTTGTCCTGTATGGCAAACGGGTCCGGCCGGGCTGGCTTTTACCAAAAGTGTGTCCTGGTCACAGTCAACAGTCATGCTTTTCAATTCCAAATAATTACCGGATGTTTCCCCCTTTGTCCAGATCGTATTTCGGGAACGGCTAAAAAAAGTTACTTTTCCGGATTTTTGGGTTTTATCCAAAGCCTCCTGGTTCATATAACCCAGCATTAGCACTTTATTGGTTTTTTCATCCTGGATAATTGCGGGCACAAGTCCGTTATTTTTGTCAAAATTTATAGTCATTTTTATGTCCTGTTGCAAAATCATGAATGCTGTCATTCTGGAGTTCGGTTATATCGAACGAAGAATCCAATAATTGATAAGGGGATACTTCGCTTTGCTCGGTATGACAGGCAATATCTTTTTTTCACTTTCTAAAATTTTAAGCGATCCTTACATTCACACCCTTTTCAAAAAGATCTAGTTTTAAGTCCGGGATTTTGATTTCACCAAAATGGAATATGCTCGCTGCAAGAGCAGCATCGGCTTTTCCGGTTGTAAAAGCATCAACAAAGTGCGAGGAATTTCCCGCGCCACCCGAGGCTATAATCGGAACAGAAAGTTTTTCCGATAGGCTACTGGTAATATCCAGTGCAAAACCTTTTTTGGTCCCATCATGATTCATAGAAGTTAATAAAATCTCTCCGGCACCTCTTTTGACAGCTTCGATGGCCCAACTTTCTGTATATAATTCTGTTGGTGTCCTCCCTCCATGAACATAAACTTTCCAGTACTTTTCATCAAAGAAAGTATCAATTGCCAAAACTACACATTGGCTTCCAAAATTCTCGGATAGCTGGTTAAGCAAATCCGGTTCTTTAACAGCAGCAGAGTTTACAGATATTTTATCTGCTCCTGAATCCAATAAGACTTCCACATCTTCAACGGTACAGATTCCACCGCCAACAGTGAATGGGATGTTGATATAACAGGCAATTTTTTTTACAAGTTTGGCAAATGTGGCCCGTTTTTCAATGGTGGCTGTTATGTCCAAAAAAACCAACTCATCTGCACCTTGGTCAGCATAAGCCTGCCCAAGTTCAACCGGATCGCCAGCCTCACGGATGTCTACAAAATTGATTCCTTTTACTGTTTTGCCATCCCTGATATCCAGACATGGAATTATTCTTTTTGTCAGCATATTTTTATCGCCACTTAAGTCGTTTGATTGACTATCATTTTTTTTGGCAAATTAAAGTTTGTCATTCCTGAGTGTTCTTGCCAGGAATCTAAAAAATTTATATTCAGATTCCCGATAAGTGCCTTCGGCAATGACTTTTTACTTCTACTCCAAAAATGGTTCTAATTGTTTAAGTTGAATTTTTTCCTCGTAAATAGCTTTGCCGATAATTACACCATCCATGCCGTTTTTATTTAACTCAACCACATCTTCAATTTTTGAAACACCGCCACTGGCTATGATATTAAGTCCGGGGATTTCTTTTTTTACAATCTGATAAAAATCAAAAGCCGGGCCTTGCAAAACACCATCACGGGAAATATCTGTGCAAACGGTATTTCGAAATCCATTTATATATTGATTTTTTAAAAAATTTAGAATCTCAATCGATTTGGTTTCCTGCCACCCGGATACTGCAACTTTGTTATCTTTGAAATCTGCGCCTAATATAATTTTTTCCGGTCCATACTTTTTTAGCCAGGATAATGCCAGTTTTTCATTTTTGACTGTGACACTACCGGCAGTTATTTGTTGTGCGCCGCACTCAAAAGCAATTTTTAAATCATGATCTGATTGTACACCACCGCCAAAATCGATTTTTAAATTTGTATTTTTAGCTACTTTTTGTAAAACGGGATGATTAATTATTTTACGCTGTCGTGCACCATCCAAATCGATCATGTGCAGATATTTTATACCGGCATCTTCAAATTGTTTTGCCACTTCAAGAGGATCGCTGTTATAAATTTTTTTGGTCTCAAAATCGCCTTTTGTCAGGCGGACGCATTTACCTTCAATAATATCAATAGCCGGGATTATTCTGATCATAGTTCCATAAAATTTTTTAAGATTTGTTCACCCACTTTTGCACTTTTTTCCGGGTGAAATTGTAGTGCGTAAAAATTATCTTTTTGTAATGCCGCGCTGAATGGGACAGAGTAGATCGTTTTTGCGATTGTATTTTTGCTTAATTCGGCATAATAGCTGTGCACAAAATAGACGTAACTACGATCTGCAATATCTGTGAACAAGGGTCCTTTTAAGTCCTGCAATGCATTCCAACCCATGTGTGGGACTTTTTCAGTTTCCGGGAATTTTTTTACTTCGGTATCAAAAATATTTAAGCCTATGGTATTGTTCTCTTCCGATTGTTTGCAAAAAAGCTGCAGCCCAAGGCAAATCCCTAAAACAGGTTGTTTCAACTCAATTAATACATCAGACAATCCTTTTGAATCGAGGTAGTTTTTTGCAGTACTCGCCTCTCCCACACCGGGAAAAATCACTTTATCTGCATTTTGAATTGTTCCCGGGTCATCGCTTACAAAAGGCTCAACACCCAATCTTTGTAGGGCCGATCGGACAGAATAAACATTGCCTGCATTATATTTTATGATCACTATTTTCATAGCAACCCTTTAGTGCTGGGAATTTGCTGATTGCCTGAATCACGCTTTACAGCCATTTTTATTGAACGGGCCACTGCTTTAAAAATCCCTTCAATTTTGTGATGCTCATTTTTGCCTTTTGCTTTTATATATAGGTTACATTTGGCGCTATCTGAAAATGATTTGAAAAAATGATAGAACATTTCAGTTGGCATTTCACCAATTCGTTCACGCTTAAATTTTGTTTTCCATTGCAGCTCGTTTCTACCTGAAAAATCTATTGCAACCTGTGCAATCGATTCATCCATTGGCAGTAAAAACCCATAGCGTTCAATCCCTTTTTTATTCCCCAAAGCTTGCAAAAATAATTCTCCAATTACGATAGCAGTATCCTCAACAGAATGATGTTCATCAACATTTAAATCGCCTTTTACATCCACAGTCAAATCACACATAGAGTGCTTTGCAAATAGCTCTAACATATGATCAAAAAAACCGATTCCGGTATTTAGTTTTGCTTGTCCGTTTCCATCAAGGTTAAGCCGGACGAATATGTCGGTTTCATGGGTGGTTCTTCTCAGCTCTGCAACCCGATCCGGGAAGCGCAATATTGAATAAATCTCACTCCAGTCATCTGTTACAAAATCGGCTTTTGCATCTTCTCTGTCGCTAATTAAAATTGATTTTGCGCCTAGGTTTTTTGCCAATTGCACATCACTCATACGGTCGCCGATTACAAAAGAATTTGCCAGATCATACTCACCATTTTGATATTCCTTTAGCATCCCGGTTCCCGGTTTTCTGTTGGGAGAATTTTCTTGTGGTAAGCTGCTGTCTATCAAAATGTCACTAAATTGGATGCCTTCGCTGTCCAGTGTTTTCATCATTTTATTATGAGCCGGCCAAAAAGTATCCTCCGGAAATGATGCTGATCCAAGTCCATCCTGGTTGCTGACCATCACCAACTCAAAATCCAGATCCTTACTTATTTTATGCAGATTAACGATAACGCCAGGGTAGAATTCCAGCTTTTCAAGTGAATCGATTTGTTCATCAGCCGGTTCAATAATGAGCGTTCCATCACGATCAATAAAAAGAACTTTTTTCATTTTCCCTCTTCAATTTCTTTTAATGTGTTAATCAATTTTTGATTTTCAAGTTCAGTGCCAACAGTAATTCTCAAACAGTTTTCGCAATGAATCAAGGATGAACGGTCCCGGACAATTATCTGTTTTTGTAAAAGTTTTTGGTAAACATTTTTTGCATCAGAAAATCGAACTAATAAAAAGTTAGAATCGGATGGAAATACTTCCTGCACATTTCTTAACTCCTTTAAGTTTTCTTCTAAAAGGGTTCTTTGTGAATGAATCCTTTGAACCATTTTTTCCTTCAACAGAACATTTTGTAATGCATTTTCCACATGTGTTTGAGTCAGCATATTTACGTTATATGGATACTTTATGTTATTTAAAATTTGTATAATTTTTTGATGAGCAAAGGCCATCCCCAACCGTAAACCAGCCAAGCCCCAAGCTTTAGAAAACGTCTGAAGAACCACAAGGTTTTCGAATTCATTTAGTCGCCCAGTCCAGCTTTCGGCCTCTGCAAAATCTATATAAGCTTCATCAACAATAACCAATCCGCTAAACTTTTCTAATAAAAACTCAATTGCTTCTTTTTGCAAAAGATTTCCAGAGGGATTATTTGGAGAACACAGAAAAATCAATTTTGTGTTTTTTGTAATGCTTTTTAATACAGGTTCAATTTCAATATTAAAACTTTTATTTAAGGGGATGTCAATCGTTTTCACATCATTCAAATCCGCACAAACTTTATACATGCCGTAAGTTGGAGGCATTATTATTACCGAATCTTCACGCGGTTCACAAAATGCGCGAATTAACAAATCGATTGCTTCGTCGCTGCCATTGCCCAGAAAAGTATTTTCCGCAGGGATATTTTTTATTTGACTAAGTTTGTTTTTTAAATCACTCTGATATGGATCAGGATAACGATTTGATTGCAGCTCTAAAACAGAGCCGAGCGAATTTTCATTGGCATCAAGAAAAATCCCAACTTCACCGGTATACTCATCCCGCGCTGAACTATATGGCTTAAAAGCTTTTATATTTTTTCGTAATAACTTCTCTATTTCCAATGATAAATTTCCTAATCAAAATTGTTTTATCGACTTTTGTCGAAAGTATTCTAGAATAATTTCTTACCCACCCCTAACCCCTCCAAGGAGGGGAACTTATGTTGTTTCATTGCCAAAAGTCCAATTCCCCTCTCGGGAGGGGCAAGGGGTGGGTTTCCGATTTATATCCCTTAGTAATCATAATTTTTCAGCCTAACCGAAACAGCATTTTTATGAGCAAACAGCTCTTCAGCTTCGGCCATGGTTTCAATCGCTGGACCAATATTTTTTAAACCACTTTCGCTTAATTCCTGAAAGCTTATTTTTTTCATAAAACTATCCATAGATACGCCACTATAGTTTTTTGCAAATCCGTTTGTTGGCAAAACATGATTTGTTCCGGATGCATAATCACCGGCAGCTTCAGGAGAATATGGTCCAAGAAAAACCGATCCGGCATTTACTATTTTGGACTCATATTTCTTATAATTTTCAATCATCAAAATTAGGTGCTCCGGTGCATAAAAGTTTGACAATTTCATTCCCGTATCGAGATTATCCACCAGAATAAGCAAACTGTTTTCCAGCGATTTTTCTGCAATTTCTTTGCGGGGTAGATTGGCAAGCTGTTTAAATATTTCTTGATTCACTTTACCTAAAAAAGGTTCATCATCTGTGATAAAAATGACCTGGCTATCAATGCCATGTTCAGCTTGTGAGAGAAGGTCAGCGGCAACAAAGTCTGCATTAGCATTTTTATCGGCCAGCACCAATACTTCTGATGGTCCGGCAGGCATGTCGATGGCAACTTCGGAATTGGCCAACATTTGCTTTGCTATTGTTACAAACTGGTTTCCGGGGCCAAATATTTTGTCAACCTTAGGAATTGATTTTGTACCGAAAGCCATGGCTGCAATTGCCTGAGCTCCACCAGCTTTATAGATTTTACTAATTCCAATCTGGCTTGCAACATATAGTACAGCAGGGTGGATTTTACCCATTTGGTTTGGTGGTGAACAAAGTATAATCTCTTTACAACCGGCCAATACAGCTGGGATTCCCAACATTAAAACAGTGGAAAAAAGAGGCGCGGTACCTCCGGGAATATAAAGCCCAACTTTCTCTATGGGTAAATTTTTACGCCAGCAAAACACTCCGGATGATGTTTCAACTTTCTTTTCTTCAACTAATTGAGACTTATGGAAAGCAGTAATATTTTTTATTGCCAATGCAATGGCCTCTTTCAAGGATTGGTCAATTTGGCTTGTTGCCTGTTCAATCTCATTCTGTGAGACGGTAAGGTTTTTTAGATTAACTTGATCAAATTCTTGGGTAAATCGTTTTACGGCCTCATCACCTTCTTTTCTTACTGCATCCAAAATAGGTTGTATTTTTTTCTGTAACGGTTCAAAATCCTGGGAAGGACGTTTAAGTATATTTGCCCAGTTCTCTTTGGCTGGGTATCGTATTTTTTTCATGAGTTAGGCAATCATTTTTTCTATAGGAATAATTAAAATATTAACGGCACCCGCTTCTTTTAGCATTTCAATATTTTGCCAAAAATCATCTTCGTTGATAACTGAATGTAAAGAACTCCAGCCCTTTTCTGCCAGCGGCATAATTGTAGGACTCTTCATTCCTGGTAGTAATGCGCTGATCTGGTTAATTTTTTCATTTGGTGTGTTCAACAAAATATATTTATGACTGGCCGCTTTTTTTACTGCACTTATTCGGAATAAAAGGCGTTTTAATATTTTCTCTTTTTTTGAATCCAGTTTAGGATTTGAAACAAGTACAGCTTCTGATTTGAGTACAGTTTCAACTTCTTTCAGTCCGTTACCAAGTAATGTGCTTCCTGTGCTGACAATATCAAAAATACAATCTGCCATTCCAATCCCGGGGGCAATTTCCACCGAACCGCTAATTTCATGAATTGATGAATTCAGGTTGTTTTTGTCAAGAAATGTTTGAAGTATTCCCGGATAAGAAGTTGCGATACTTAGACCATTAAGATCTTTTACAGAGTTGTAGTCCATTTGTTTTGGGAAGGCAATGGACATTCTGCATTTTGCAAAACCCAGTTTCTTTTTTGTTTTTAGTTTTATGTTTTTTTCAGCAATAATATTTTCCCCAACAATACCACAATCTGCAGCACCATCGGCAATACACTCGGGAATATCATCATCACGTAAATATAATATTTGTAGTGGAAAATTTGTAGCCGTGACTTTTAGAGGGTTATTACCTCCGTTTGCAAACGAAATTCCGCAATCTTTTAATAATTGAACAGATTGTTTGTTTAACCGCCCCGATTTCTGTAATGCCAATATTAACATGTTTATCCTACTTTTACTGATTGGGTAAAAAAAAAGCCCGGCTCACTTTTTGAACCGGGCTTATATGTTTTTAATTTTTTTTAACTAATTATTATTCACATAGAATTTTTGCCCGGCCATGGTTTATGAATATGGCGGATAATAATTGTAGAATGAATAGTAATGAGCTTTTTTGTTAAAATCATTTTTTTATTATGTTTTTTGTAATGGGCTTAAAGTAAACCCTTATTAATTAATTGTCAAAAAAAAACGACTTTTATTCTCCCAAAAAAGTATTTTGTAATTTTTATTTGACATAAAAAAAATAAAACCCTATAATTTGCGCCAACAATGAAACACAAATCTGAAGAGATTAAAATGACTAAAAATATGATGATGAAAAACTTTTGCTATAAACGTTGCTTAAAACGTAGTTCCTATTGAAGGGCAATTAGTAAAGACTTTTTTTATTATCATAATAAATTAAAATTACAAACCCCTTCAACTTTCTGGAGGGGTTTTTTTTAAGGAATATTTTATAGCAGACAAATAATTTCAAATAAAAAATCTTATCAAGAAAGGTGGAGGGATAGGCCCTGTGAAACCTTAGCAACCTGACAACAAGTCAAGGTGCTAATTCCATCCTGGTGATATTTGCCAAGGGGAGATGAGAGAAGAGAAAAATTACAAATCCTCTTCCGGTATCTTCCGGTGGAGGATTTTTTTTTTACACAAAAAAGAAAATTCAATCATAAAAAAGGAGCAAAGATGAGCACATCTAACGAGGGTAAACAACTTAAGTTTGAGACATTACAGTTACATGCCGGGCAGGAGCCGGATTCCGCAACCAAAGCGCGGGCGGTTCCAATTTACCAGACTACATCTTTTTTGTTTGATGATTCTGAAGACGCGGCAGAACTGTTCGCGTTAAAGAAATTTGGCAATATTTACACACGAATTATGAACCCAACTACAGATGTGTTTGAAAAAAGAATTGCCGCTTTGGAAGGTGGAGTAGCTGCTTTGGCAACAGCTTCGGGACAATCAGCCCAGTTGTTGGCCATAGCAAACGTAGCACAGGCCGGCGAAAATATCGTGTCTACTAGTTTGCTTTATGGCGGCACATATAACCAGTTCAAAGTGACGCTTCCGCGGCTTGGAATTGATGTGAAATTTGTTGAAGGCGATGATCCGGAAAATTTTGAAAAACTAATCGATGAAAAAACAAAGGCTTTATATATTGAGAGCATTGGTAATCCGCGGCTCAATATTCCAAATTTTGAAGCCATTGCAGAAGTCGCACACAAAAATGATATCCCTTTAATTGTTGATAATACTTTTGGAGCGGCCGGCTACCTGGCCAGGCCGTTTGATTTTGGTGCAGATATTATTACAGCTTCTGCCACAAAATGGATTGGCGGCCATGGCACTTCTATTGGCGGTGTTATTGTTGATAGCGGACGGTTTAACTGGGGCAATGGAAAATTCCCGGTTTTCACAGAACCCAATCCCGGCTATCATGGATTAAAGTTTTGGGAAGTTTTTGGTGAAGATGGCCCATTTGGAAATATTGCTTTTATTATCCGTGCCCGTGTAGAGGGCTTGCGTGACCTTGGACCGGCACTTAGCCCATTTAATTCATTCTTATTTTTACAAGGGCTGGAAACACTTTCGCTCAGGGTTGAACGTCATTGCCAAAATGCACTTCAACTAGCCCAATGGCTGGAACAACATCCAAAGGTTGATTGGGTTTGGTATCCGGGATTGGAATCGCATCCATATCACCAAAGTGCTAAAAAATATTTACGGGATGGTCACTTTGGATCTATCCTGAGTTTTGGTATTAAAGGCGGTTTAGAGGCGGGCAAGAAATTCATCAACAATGTTGAATTGGCAAGCTTGCTTGCAAATGTTGGAGATGCAAAAACATTGGTTATTCACCCGGCATCAACAACGCACCAGCAACTTAGTGATGATGAGCAAAAAACATCGGGAGTTTTGCAGGATCAGGTCCGTGTTTCAGTTGGGATTGAACATATTAACGATATAATTGCAGATTTTGATCAAGCTTTGGATCAGTGCTGATAGTAAAATCATAACTTTATAAAAAGAGAGGTCGGATATTGAGCGATTCATTAAACAGGGTTGTTGATATTTTTAGGGATGAAGAACCGTTTACATTTGAATGCGGCCAAACGTTTGATGGGATAGACGTTGCCTTTGAAACGTATGGCACTCTGAATAAAGATAAATCGAATGCTGTATTGGTTTGCCACGCTTTAACAGGTGGCGCCAATGTTGCTGGAGATGCCAGCTATCCTGATGCAGTAATAAATAAATCAAACATGCTGGCTGCTGTAAATGGGAGTCTTTCCGGCTGGTGGCAGACACTGATCGGTCCGGGAAAGTTGTTTGATACATCCAAATATTTCATTATCAGTTCTAATATTCTGGGTAGTTGTTATGGAAGCAGCGGCCCGTTAAGCATAAATCCGGAAACTGAGAAAAAGTTTGGAATTGAGTTTCCACAGGTGACTGTGCGTGACATGGTAAAAGCACAGTACAGACTTATGAAGCACCTTGCTGTTGACAATTTGCAAACAATAATTGGTGGCTCATTAGGTGGAATGCAGGCGTTGGAATGGGCTGCTTGTTATCCGGTGTTTGTAAAATCAATAATTCCGGTTGCGACCACAACACGCCACTCAGATTGGAGTATTGGGTTAAACCATTTGGCACGGCAGGCCATAATAGATGATCCACAATGGCAAAGTGGAGATTATAAGGATCAGCCAAAAAAAGGTTTAAGTCTGGCCCGCAAAATAGGTATGATTTCTTATCGAACGGATATAAACTTTAACAACAAGTTTTACAATCAACGTAAATTTGAAGGCAATAGCTTTTTTGATGAAGATAATATTTTTCAGGTTGAAAGTTATCTCAATTATCAGGGTGAAAAACTGGTAGAACGGTTTGATGCGAACTCATTTTTAAATATATCCCGAGCAATGGATTTGCATGATCTTTCCAGAGAACGTGGGGAAATGGAAGACGTACTAAAATCTATCAAATGCAAAACACTGTGCATTGGGATAGACACAGATATTTTGTATCCGGCCCATGAACAGAAAACCATTGCCAAAAATATTCCAAATGCAGTTTATAAGGAGATCGAATCTGAAGCTGGGCACGATGCATTTTTAATTGAGTTTGAACAAATGAGTAAATTTATAAAACCGTTTTTGGAAGGTTTATAGAAAACAATATGATTATAATGAAATTCGGCGGAACCTCATTGAGGGATGCAGATGCATTTCGGAATGTAGTTTCAATTATTGAAAATAGTTTTGACAGAAAACCCCTGGTTGTGGTTTCGGCTATGGCCGGTATAACAAATCTTCTCGAAAGATCTATAAAAGCTGCCGCCAGGCAACAGAGAGACTCATTACAGGAGATGATTGAGGACATTCTGGATCAACATCTTGCGGTAATTAAGGACCTGTTTTCCAACAGTTTGCTTTATGAGACTTCAAACAAAACTATCTTGTCAGAGATAAAAAATCTACGCGCCTTATTGGAGGCGATGAAGACTGTTAAATCGGAGCAAAGCCATTTGGGGCATGCGATTTTATCAACGGGTGAAATTCTTTCTTCGCTGATCCTGACTAGTTTACTAAGGCAAGAAGGTATTAATGCACAATTTATTGATGCACGAAAAATAATGATTACTTCAGATGAGCATGATAATATCATTCCAATTCCCAATTTAATTCAACAAGGATCTAACCGGGTTCTATCACCGGTTTTAGAGAATGGGAACACTGTAGTAACACAGGGATTTATTGGAGCAACGGCTGAAGGCACGCCAACAACACTGGGGCGGAACGGCTCAGACTTTAGTGCATCATTGTTAGGGGCTGCTCTTAAAGCAGATGAAATCCAAATTTGGACAGATGTAGATGGTATCCTGACCGCAGATCCTTCAATTATTCCATCGGCGAAACTTTTGGAAACAATGACTTTTGATGAAGCGAGTGAACTGGCATACTTTGGCGCTCGTGTTCTTTTTCCGGCGGCTATTCAACCAGCACTAGATAAAGGCATTCCGGTACGGGTTTTAAATTCACATCTTCCAAACTCCTCAGGAACATTGATTGTTGATAAACCCAGGAATGGCGACACAAAACTGGTTAAATCCATTGCCTACAAAGAAGGAATCACTTTATTGACAATAACATCTTCGCAGCTGTTGTTATCCACAAAACTAATTGCAGATTTTTTCAGCTATTTAAACACCTTGAGTGTCCCGGTTTTTGCAATATCTAAATCTGCAACCAAGATTTCTTTGACGATTGAAAATAGCAAAGATATCAACCAAATAATTGATCACTTCAATAAGATTGGTGAAACCCATGTTGAATACAAAAAAGCTGTTGTAAGTATTGTAGGCGAAAACCTGAAAGGAAACCCGGATATTTCCTGGGAAGTAATCAAAATTTTGAAACAGAATAATACTCAGATTGATTTGATCTCACAGTTTTCTTCTCAAATCAGTTTCATGTTCATAATAAATGAAAAAGATATTGAGTCAACAGTAAAGCTGATCCATAAAAAATATATTTAGTGTATTACTTTTAAAAATAAAGGAGAAAATAAAATGAGCAAAGTAACAGATTGCCCTGTTTGCGGGGCTGATATAAAGCTTGAAGAAGGTACGGAGCAAGGGGAACTTTTAACATGTGCAGAATGCGGTACGGAGCTGGAAGTGATAAATATTGATCCGGCTGAAGTTGCAGAAGCACCGCAAGAAGAAGAGGATTGGGGTCAATAAAAAATGATTGAAATTTTAGATGCGACTTTACGTGAAGGAGAACAAACGCCCGGAGTTTATTTTGACAGCCATATTAAACTGGCCATTGCAGATTTGCTGGATCAGATTGGCATTGGAATTATTGAGGCAGGGCATCCAATGGTTACACCGGAAATAAATGATGCCGTAAAACAATTAGCAGGTCGTGGCCTTAATGCTAAAGTCGGTGCGCATTCAAGATCATTAATCCACGATGTAGATTTGGCTTTGGCCTGCGATGTTGATTTTTTAGGTATTTTTTATTGTGTTTCCGAGGAGCGTTTGAATACTGTTTTTAAAAAAGATATTCATACTGCGGTTGACCAGATTGCATCGGTAATTGCCTATGCCAAACAAAACAAACCTTCCCTGGTGATACGTTATACTCCCGAAGATACAGTTCGCTCTCCTTTTCAAAATGTGGTTGATGCTGCTGTGGCTGCTGTACAGGCTGGCGCAGATATTATCAGTATTGCAGATACAACCGGATTTATGATTCCCGGGACAACAAATAATTTTTACGATTACGTCTCACGTTTAAAAGAGGCGTTGGCTGCAAAAGGATTATCGCCGAAAATTGCTGTACATTGCCATAATGATCGTGGATATGCATTGACCAACGCAATTGATGGATTCCGGGCCGGGGCAGAGATAATTGATGCAACGGTTTTGGGATTGGGTGAACGTGCCGGAATTGTTGATTTAGCACAATTGCTGGTGACATTAAAAAACGATTTTGGTGTTGAAAAGAATTGGGATTTAAGCAAACTCCCGGAGCTTTATCAGCTTGTTAGTGAATATTCGGGTATTCCAATTCCAGCCAATTTCCCGGTAATTGGAGAAAATGCATTTACACATTGCGCAGGGGTTCATTCCCATGCAGCAGTAAAAAACCCGGCCCATTACCAAAGTCTTGATCCAAAGATTATTGGGAAAGAAATGCAGGTTTCACTGGACCACATGTCCGGAATATCATCAATAGATTGGGCGCTGGAAAAATTAAATTTAGAAATAGAGGCATCCTTAAAACTGAATGTTTTGGATCATGTAAAATCAATTGGGCAAAAAGGGCGCACCGTAAATCTTTCTGAATTAAAACATATTGTGGATTGGTGCGAAAAATCCGACAAGCAAAAAGCCTAATTCGCTGTGATTGTCATTCCCGAACGTACTTATCGGGAATCTTACAACTTTGAAATAAGAATTTAGATTCCTGATAAAAACAATCAGGAATGACATTGAATATAAAAACAGGAAAAAAATGAAAATAGGATTTCTACATTCACTTATCCGTAAGGATGAAAAGTTTTTACTGGATGAATTCAGATCAAGAAAAGATGTTGAACTGGAAATGATCGATGACCGCAAATTAATTTTCAATATCGGCAGGGATGAGTTTAACTACGATGCAATTGTTGAGCGTTCCATAAACCATTCACGTGCACTACATGCCCTTACATTATTTGATAATCTGGGAATTAAGTGTGTAAACTCGCCGGAAGTTGCTTTAGTCTGTGGCGACAAGCTTTTAACATCAAAAGCTCTTCAGGCACATGGTGTGGCTCAACCACCGGTCAGCGTTGCCTTTACGGAAAAATCGGCTGTTGAGGCCATTGAGCAAATGGGTTACCCCGTAGTGATAAAACCAGCTGTCGGCTCTTGGGGACGGTTATTGGCAAAGGTAAATGACCGTGATGCTGCTGAAGCATTGCTTGAACATAAAACCGTTCTGGGTAGTTATCACCATTCTATTTTTTACATTCAAAAGTATGTTGAAAAACAGGGGCGCGATATCCGCTCTTTTGTTGTTGGTGATGAATGCGTAGCAGCCATTTACCGTTCTTCAGATCACTGGATTACAAACACGGCCAAAGGTGCGGTCGCCTCCAAATGTGTTGTAACTGACGAAATCAAAGAAATATCATTACAAGCTGCAAAGGCTGTTGGCGGTGGTGTTGTGGCTGTGGATTTGTTTGAATCAAGAACCGGGCTTCTTGTAAATGAAGTGAACTATACAATGGAATTTAAAAACAGTATTGATACAACAGGTGTAAATATTCCTGCAAAAATTGCGGATTATGTTATAAAAGTTGCCAGGGGAGAAGCATAATGTCACGATTAAAAGTTTCTATTGCCGGTGGCTCAGGTTATGCCGGTGGAGAGTTATTGCGGCTCTTGTTATTTCATCCAAATGTTGAAATTGTCCAGGTATCGTCGGAAAGACATTTCGGTAAACTCTTGCATAAAGTGCATCCCAACCTTCGTAAATTAACCACATTAAAATTTAGCTCGCTTGCAGATTTGGGCACTTGCGATGTGTTGTTTCTCTGTTTGCCTCACGGATCATCGCAGAGCAATATTGATGAGTATAAAAACAAGGCAAAAAAGATAATTGATCTTAGTGCAGATTTTAGATTAGGCACGAATGAAGCATATAAAAAGTGGTACAAAAAAGATCATTTGAGACCACAACTTCTAAACGATTTTATTTATGGCATTCCTGAGTTGCGGCGCGAAGAAATGGGAAACAGTTCATTTATTTCCAGTGCGGGATGTAATGCCACCGCTACGATTTTGGGGTTGTATCCACTTTATAAAAATAAACTTGTTCAAACAGATAGAACAATTGTAGAAGTAAAAGTCGGATCAAGTGAAGGGGGCAATAAAAGTAGTGAAGCATCTCATCATCCTGTCCGTAGTGGCTGTGTACGTTCTTTTGCACCAACCGGACATAGGCATGTGGCCGAGATGGAGCAGGAGCTTGCCTTTGGTGAACCGGTCAATTTTCACTTTTCAGCAACATCTATTGATATGGTGCGTGGTGTGCTGGCAACAAGCCATGTTTTTTTGAAAGACAATTTGACTGAGAAGGATATTTGGAAAATATATCGCCAGGAATATGGTAGTGAGCCTTTTATCCGCATTGTAAAAGAGCGTGATGGTAATTACCGCTATCCGGAGCCAAAATTATTGAGCGGTACAAATTATTGTGATATTGGATTTGAATTGGACACATCTACAAATCGCCTTGTGGTTATCAGCGCGATTGATAATTTGATGAAGGGGGCAGCAGGACAAGCGGTTCAGGCTTTTAATATTATGCATGGATTTGATGAAACAACAGCTTTGAATTTTCCGGGGTTGCATCCGGTGTAGGTGCTAAATGCAACCCACCCCTTGCCCCTCCCAAGAGGGGATGGTTTTTTTAGAAGAAAAAGGTTGTGTTCCCCTCCTTGGAGGGGTTAGGGGTGGGTAAATTTCAATCAATTAAAATAGCCCATGTGTAGATTATTATACGTTAAAAACAAAAACGAATTTAAGATCAGCGATCACTTGCAAAAATTTGCCGAGATCGCCAAAAACAGCAAAGAGTTCCAGGGTCATGGTTGGGGATGTGCCTGGCTGGAAAATGGTGCCTGGAAATATTATAAAAATATCAAGCCCATTTGGGAAGATGACCTATCTCGGCTTCGGAAATCATCTTTGCTAATTGCGCATGCACGCAGCGCTTTTCAGGATAAGGACATTGTCGTTGAAAACAATATGCCGTTCTATGATGAAAACCTTGTTTTCATTTTTAATGGTGAGTTGCATGGCGTTAAAATAAAAGCGGATGGCCGGATCGGGGCGGAGAAAATCTTTAATTTTATTAAACGTTTTAATAAGGATGGTTGGAATCAGGCTTTGCAAAAAGGTGTTGAGATTATTGAAAAGAGGTCACGCTACATTAAAGCCATGAATATTATAATGGCGGATAAAGAGAAGGTATATGTTTCAACGCTGTTTAATGAAGATGATGACTATTTTACCTTGCATTACAAACAAACTGAAAATGGGGTAACGATTTGTTCGGAGCCTTACACCAGTGAGAGAAACTGGCAAATAATAAAAAACAGGACAATTAAAGTTTTTAAATAAATATTAGACAGCATTGTCTAAAGGATGTTCTTCATCCCGAGCGTAGACGAGGGAAAGGTTCTTTGAAAATATGATGCTTCGTTTTCGCTCAGCATGAAGTGCTATAATCCGTTTTTTAGATACAAATAAAACATTTTGGGAGAAGTTGATGATCATAGTAAAAATTGGTGGCGGCGAATCCATCAATAGTTGGGGAATTATACAGGATTTGGCAAATCTTGATGAAAAATTTATTATCGTTCACGGGGCGAATGCACTGCGAGATAAAATTGTTGCGGACTTAAATCAATCTAAAAAAGTTGTAACATCTGTTTCCGGGTATAGTAGTGTTTTTTCTGATGAAAGCGCACTCGATGTGATGATGATGGCTTACTCCGGTCTAAAAAACAAAAGGCTTGTAGAGCTGTGCCAACAAAATGGAATAAATGCCGTCGGCCTTTCTGGTTTGGATGGTAAAATGGTTCAGGGTCGGCGTAATAAAGGTATCCGCATTAAAGAAAATGGTAAGCTTAAAATTGTTCGCGATTTTTCCGGTAAGCCTAAAAGTATAAACACACATTTGCTAAATCTTCTGCTGGAGAATGATTATGTGCCTGTTCTTTGTGTGCCGATTATTGATGAGAACAACTTTGCCATCAATTCAGAAAATGATGATATAATTAATATTTTACAGGAAGCTGTTTCAGCGGATAAAATTTTACAATTAATTGAGGCGCCCGGTTTTTTGGACAATCCAAATAATCCGGAATCGCTGGTAGAAAAAATCACACAAAGTGAATTACAGCAGCGTGAAGAACAGGTGGAAGGGCGAATGAAACGTAAGATGCTGGCATTGAAAAAACTGTTTGAATCGGGAGCCAACAGCGTAATTATCAGCGATGGCCGAATTGATAACCCGGTAACACATGCGTTAAACGGCGGAGGCACACTAATCCAATGATAGATTATAATGAAATTGAAAAAAGGAATTCTGTTTTTTTATTTAACAAACGTGATCTTGTTTTGGTGAAAGGTAAAAATGCCAAAGTTTGGGATATTGATGGAAACGAATATATCGATTGTACAACAGGGCAGGGAGTTGCTTCAATCGGCCATGCCAATGATGATGTGGTAAAAGCAATCAGCGAACAGGCTGAAAATTTAATGACTTGTTCCGGCTCATTTTCCAATGATAAGCGCGCCTTGTTTATTCAAAAACTTATTGAGATTACACCAAACAATCTGATGCAGGTTTTTCTATGTAATTCTGGTACAGAAAGTGTGGAAGCCGCCTTAAAGTTTGCCCGTTATTCAACAAAGAAAACTAGTTTTATTTGCGCAATGCGAAATTTTCATGGGCGAACATTTGGAGCATTGAGCGCCACTTTTACTCCTGCCTATAAAAAAGATTTTGAGCCTATTGTTCCGGGATTTGATTTTGTGCCGTATAATAATTTTGAAAAGTTAAAGGATAAAATTAATGATCAAACCGCGGCGATTTTACTTGAAGCGGTTCAGGGAGAAGGCGGTGTAAATTTAGGGCAGAAAGAATACTTCCGGCGGGTTAGGCAATTGTGCGATGAAAAAAATATCCTGTTGATTATAGATGAGGTGCAAACCGGTTTTTGCCGAACCGGGAGAATGTTTGCTTTCGAGCATTTTGATATTAAGCCGGATATGATTTGCCTGGCAAAAGCCATTGCCGGTGGAATGCCAATGGGTGCAGTTGTCTGCTCCGATAAAATTGAAATGCAGCCGGGAAAACATGGTACAACTTTTGGTGGAAATCCTTTGGCTTGTGCTGCAGGATTGGCGGCAATAGAATTTATGCAAAAGGAAAACCTGGCCAAAGAGGCAGAAGAAAAAGGCCGCTACATTGTTGAAAAGCTCTCAAAAAACAAATCAGACAAAATCCGTGAAATTCGCCAGATTGGGTTGATGATTGGCATTGAACTAAAGGAAAAGGTTCAGCCATTTATATCCGGTTTGCAAAAGAAAGGTGTTTTGGCACTTCCTGCCGGACCAACGGTTTTGAGGTTATTGCCACCGTTGACTATAAGTTATGAGGAGCTGGATTTTGTGATTGAAAAGGTGGGAAAAGTATTTTAATAACAGGTTTGACAGTTAATGTAGACCTTCCAGGTTTTAAACTAGGAAAGTCAAATTTAGCTAAACAGAAAGTTTATTTTAAATATTCATCAATTGCTTTGGCAGCTTCGCGGCCATGATAAATAGCACGCACAATAAGTGATGTTCCTGTATTGGCATCACCCGCAGTAAAAACACCTTTGGCCGTAGTCATATATTTTTCTGCTTTTATATTTCCACGCTCATCATATTCAATTTCCAGCTCCTTCAAATATGATCCCTGCTCAACGTGTACAAAACCCATTGCCAGAAAGACGAGATCGATATCAAGTGTGAAATCTGAACCTGGAACGGGCTTCATGTTAAAACGGCCATTTTTTTCCAGCCATTCTACTTTCTGGAACTGACCGCTTTTTAGTTCACCGTTTTCACCTTTTAATTCTTTTGTTAAGATAGCCCAATCGCGTTCACAACCTTCTTCGTGGGAGCTGGATGTCCTCAAAATCATTGGCCAGTTTGGCCACTCCGGATTCCAGGAATTCTTCCATTCGCGCGGTTTTGGCATTATTTCATATTGAGTGACTTTTTTTGCACCTTGCCGGTTTGCTGTACCGACACAATCTGATCCGGTATCGCCACCTCCAATTACCAGGACATTTTTATCTTTTGCAGAAATAATTCCACTTTCATCAATTTGGCCATCCACATACAGATTGGATTTTGTAAGATATTCCATAGCAAAATGAACGCCATCAAGTTCTGATCCGGGAACTTCCAATGGACGCGGTTTCCCGGCACCGGTAGCAATCAAAATCACATCAAACGATTTTTTTAAATAGCGCGCAGAAAGGTCGGCGCCAATGGCCACATCGGTTTTAAAGACAACGCCTTCTTCTTTCATTTGCTGCAACCGACGATCAATAATGTGTTTTTCAAGTTTAAAATCGGGGATACCATAACGAAGCAATCCACCAAGTTTTAAAGACCTTTCAAAAATAGTTACATCGTGGCCCATTCGTCTTAATTCCTGCGCCGCAGCCAATCCGGCTGGCCCCGAGCCAATTATGGCCACGCTTTTACCACTTAGTTTTTTTGGCGGGCGTGGCACAACCCATCCTTCCTGAAAAGCCCGTTCGATGATAGCGAGTTCAAGTTGCTTTATGGTTACCGGAGTGTCATTGATGGATAATGTACAGGCTGTTTCGCAAGGCGCCGGGCAAACGCGTCCCGTAAACTCCGGGAAATTATTGGTTATCTCTAATCGCTCATAAGCCTCACGCCATTGATCGCGGTAAACAAAATCATTCCACTCAGGAATAAGGTTTATCACGGGACAGCCAAAAGAAGAATGACAAAAAGGAACGCCACAATCCATACAGCGAGCCCCTTGTTCAGAAAGTTCTGAGTTTGACCAAGGTTTGGTAAACTCTTTGTAATGTTGCAATCGTTTTTTTACCGGATCGTTTTGAGCTTTTTGTCTTTTATGTTCTAAAAATCCTGTTGCTTTTCCCATTATCTGTAAACCTCCTCTGTCATGGCGATAAAACCTTCTTCAACGGATTCAGTCTCCATTCGTTGTAGAGCTTTTCTGTATTCAACTGGAATTACCTTTACAAAAAGTGGTAGCATTTCATCCCAGCTTTCCAGGATTCTGCTGGCATATCGGCTTCCAGTATATTCAACATGTCTTTTTATAATCGCGTACAAAAATCCGCTATCCTGTTTATTACTTACAACTTCAATGTCAACCATTTCAAGATTACATCGTGTATCAAAAAGCTGGTTTTCATCCAGCACATAAGCAATCCCACCACTCATTCCAGCTGCAAAGTTTACACCGGTTTTTCCGAGAACAATCACACGCCCGCCGGTCATATATTCGCAGGCATGATCTCCAACACCTTCAACAACTGCAATCGCTCCGCTGTTTCGAACAGCAAACCGTTCACCAGCCATTCCACGGATATAAGCCTGCCCGCTGGTTGCCCCAAACAGGTTTACATTTCCTGTAATAATATTTCTGTGAGCAGAAAAGGCCGAGCCTTTTGGTGGTCGAATAATTAATTTCCCACCAGATAATCCTTTGCCAAAATAATCATTGGCATCACCTTCCAGCCGGAACGTTATTCCCGGAGCGAGAAAGGCGCCAAAGCTTTGTCCTGCAGAACCGCTAAAATTTGCTTTGATAGTATCTTCGGCTAAACCTGTTGATCCATATTTTTTTGAGATTTCACTGCTTAGCATCGCGCCTACAGTGCGGTTAAAGTTTCTTATTTGCTTTTCAATTTCAACCCGCTCTTTTTTTTCAATGGCGGGCCCGGCCTGTATAATCAACGATAAATCCATTGATTGTGAGAAATCCGTATCCTGTTTATCTTTAAAAGTTAATGAACTGCCATTTGCCTTAGGCTGATAAAAAATTCTTGAGAAATCCAAACCCTTTGTCTTATAATGCTCAATGGCTTTGTTAACTTGAAGAATATCCACACGGCCGACCATTTCATCAAAACTACGAAACCCAAGTTGGGCCATTAATTCCCGAACCTCATTTGCGATTAAGAACATGAAATTTATAACATGTTCCGGCTGCCCGCTAAATCTTTTGCGTAACTCCGGGTTTTGCGTTGCAACGCCTACCGGACAGGTATTCTGGTGACATTTGCGCATCATAATACAGCCCATTGAAACAAGGGCGGTTGTACCAAAACCAAATTCTTCTGCACCTATTAATGCGCCGACTACAACATCACGCCCCGTTTTAATTTGTCCGTCCACCTGGATACGGATGCGGTCACGCAATTTATTCATCACTAAAACCTGTTGCGTTTCTGCCAAACCAATCTCCCAACTGGAGCCGGCATATTTAATAGATGAAAGTGGCGATGCACCGGTTCCTCCATCTCCTCCGCTGATAAGCACCATGTCTGCCTTGGCTTTGGCAACACCAGCCGCAACGGTTCCCACACCAACTTCAGAAACCAGTTTAACAGAAACACGCGCATCACGATTAGCATTTTTGAGGTCAAAAATAAGTTGGGCCAGATCCTCAATGGAATATATGTCGTGGTGGGGTGGTGGTGAAATAAGCATCACACCTGGTGTAGAATGGCGCATTTTTGCAATCATTTCATCTACTTTAAAGCCAGGAAGTTGACCGCCTTCTCCGGGCTTTGCTCCCTGAGCCATTTTAATCTGCAGCTCTTCTGAGTTTACAAGATAGTTGCTTGTAACACCAAAACGTGCGGAAGCAATTTGTTTTACTTTGCTTTTTTTACTATCGCCATTGGGCAATGGTTTGTAGCGAATCTCGTCTTCACCACCTTCACCGGAATTACTTTTAGCCCCAATCCTGTTCATGGCAATGGCCATCGTCTCATGTGCTTCATTGCTAATTGAGCCTAAAGACATTGCCGATGTTACAAATCTTTTGACAATAGATTCAGCCGCTTCAACATCTTCAATTGGTACAGGTTTTGTTTTTTTGAAATGAAACAACCCACGAAGTGTACAGAGATTTTTGTTGTGGTCGTTAATTAAAGATGAATACTCTGAGAAGGCTTTTGAGTTATTTTCCCTGACCGCCTTTTGTAATAGAACCACAGCCTCTGGTGAAAAAAGACGTTGTTCAGTAGATTGCCGATAAGCCAAATTTCCACCGGAGTTAAGCCTCTCTTCTGAAACAGTACTGGCTTTAAAAGCGCTGATATGTCTTTCCCGGGCTTCACGTTCTATTATTTCCAGCCCGATTCCTCCAATGCGTGTGGCTGTTCCGGGGAAATATTTTTCAACAAATTCATCACTAAGCCCAAGGGCCTCATAAGTTTGAGCGTGGCGGTAACCCCGCAAAGTGGAGATGCCCATTTTTGACATAACTTTGAGCAAACCTTTGTTGACCGCAGTTATATAATGCATAATTGAGGATGGCATGGAAAGATGACTACTGATATACCCTCTTTCACCTAACAGACGCATAGACTCAAATACAAGGTAAGGATTTATTCCACTGGCGCCGTAAGAAAGCAGTGTTGCAAAATGATGAACCTCACGCGCTTCTCCAGTTTCTACAATCAGCGCAGCTAAGTGCCTTTTAGAAACACGTACAAGATGTTGATGTACGGTTGAAACTGCCAGTAAAGCAGGAATTGCCGCTTTCGATTTGCTCATTTCCCGATCACTCAAAATAACCATCGAGTAACCTTTGTCGATCTTGTTTTCCACCTTCTGGCACATGTGCCTAAGCCCTTCTTCCAGCACATTATTATGCTTCCTGATATCAAAAAGCATCGGGACCGTGCTAACCTTGAATCCTCTAAAATCTGTCTTTTTTAATCGTTCGATATCATCATTTGTTAACATGGGGTGATGCAGCTTTAGCTGGTGGCAATGCTCGGGTGTTTCATCAAGCAAGTTTCGCTCACGGCCCACAAAACTCATTAAGGACATCACCAGGTTTTCGCGATATGGATCGATGGGCGGGTTGGTAACCTGTGCAAACATCTGTTTAAAATAATTATAAAGCAGCTGCGGCCTTTTTGAAAGTACAGCCAGCGCAGCATCGTTCCCCATGGAGCCAAGCGGTTCCTGCGAGTTATTAACCATTGGCGTAATAACCTGCTTCAAGTCTTCCAGGGTATAGCCAAAAGCGCGTAGACGTGTTATGATCGTTTTTTCATCAAAGCCAACCGGTCCGGGTATTTGGAAAAGCCCTTTTAATTCGATTTTATGTTCATCCAGCCAGCGTCTGTATGGTTTCCAGCGCGAGATGGTTGATTTAATTTCATTGTCCTTAATAACACGTTGTTTCTGTGTATCTACAACCAGCATTTTTCCCGGGGCAAGCCGACCCTTTTCCAGCACATCTGCCGGTTCAATTTGTAAAACCCCAACCTCCGAAGCTAAAACAAGCCTGCCGCTTTTAGTGATTATATAGCGTCCGGGCCTTAGACCATTTCTGTCCAAATACGCACCAATCTTTACTCCGTCTGAAAAGGTTAATGCTGCCGGTCCGTCCCATGGATCCATAATGGCCGCGTGATATTCAAAAAAAGCTCTTTTATCACTACTGATATGATACTTGGGGCCAAAGGCTTCCGGAACCATCATCATCATGGAGTGTTCCAACGAACGTCCACTGAGTGTTAACAATTCAAATACATTATCAAAACTGGCCGAGTCGCTTGCATTTGGTGTAACAACCGGAATAATCTTTTTTATATCATCGCCAAACAGTTTGGAGCTGAGACCTGAATCCTGTGCAGAAATCTTGTTAATATTTCCACGAAGAGTATTTATTTCTCCGTTATGGGCTACAAACCGGAAAGGCTGGGCCAGAGGCCATGATGGAAAAGTATTTGTACTATAGCGTTGATGGACCATGGCCATGGCACTTACAAAATCTTCATCGGTAAGGTCTGGGTAAAATGAGGTAAACTGTGTTGAGACAAACATGCCTTTATAAATAATGGTGTGTGCAGAAAGAGAGGAAATATAAAAATCATTAATATCCATATCTTTTTTGGCTGCATCGTTTTCCAGGCATTTGCGCGTAACAAACAATTTTCGGGTCAATTCGTCATCATTCAATTCCTCGAAGGTTATAAACAATTGCCAGAAAGAGGGCAGTGTCTTTTTTGCAAAATCACCGAGGCAATCAGGATTGACGGGCACTTCACGCCAACCAAGGATTTTGCCACCTTCTTGGCTAATTGTATTTTTTACCATTTCCTGTACGGCAGAATACTTCTTTTTTTCTTTTGGCAAAAAGAGAAAGGCAACACCATATTTTCCGGGCTCCGGTAAAGGAAAGTTTAGAACTTTATTAAAAAATTCATGTGGGATTTGTACCATCATACCGGCGCCATCACCTGTTTTTTGATCACCTCCAACTGCACCACGGTGTTCCAGGTTACATAACATTTCCAGGCCGCCATCAATTATGGAGTGTTCTTTTTTACCATTAATATTTACAACAAAAGCCACTCCACATGCGTCATGTTCATATGTTGGATCGTAAAGTCCTTGTCTCTTTAAATATTGTCCCATTTTATACCTGATTTTTATTATGATTTATTTGGTATCGGCTGAATTCTTATAGCGGGATACATCTATCCCATACGTTTTAATTTTGTAACCAAAAATCCTCTCTGTTGAGTTTAGCATCCGCGCCGCCTTAACTTTATTACCCTTTGTTGTTTTTAACATATCCTGGATTAGTTCTTTTTCAAATGTCGAGACAGATTCTTTTAAGGAGATATGTTTTATTGTATCGCTGCTCTCTGCAGTTTGCAAAGAAGGTGGTAAATTGAAGCTATGAATTACATTGTCATTACAAACTAGTGTTGCCCGCTCTATGCAGTTTTCTAATTCGCGGACATTACCCGGCCAGTGGTAGCTCATAAGCATATCAATTGCCGGCGTTGAAATTCTGCGAATAGACTTGTTTTGTTGCCGTGCATATTTCAGCATGAAGTGATCTGCAAGTAAAAGGATGTCTGTTTTTCTATCTCTTAAAGGCGGTATATTAATTGAAAAAACATTCAGCCGGTAATACAGGTCTTCCCTAAAAACTCCTTTTTCTAACAACTTTTCTAGATCGGCGTTTGTTGCCGCAATAACTCGTGTATTAACCTTTATTGTTTTAGTTCCTCCAACGCGATCAAATTCTTTTTCCTGTAAAACACGCAGAAGTTTAACTTGGGTCATGGGGCTTAAATCACCAATTTCGTCAAGGAAAATGGTCCCTTTATCAGACAACTCAAAACGTCCTTTTTTTTGAGTAAGCGCTCCGGTAAAAGCGCCCTTTTCATGGCCAAAAAATTCAGATTCGATAAGGTTTTCCGGGATAGCGGCGCAATTTACTTTTACAAAACTGTTTTCACTTCTGGATGAATTAAAATGTATGGCTCTTGCAACAAGCTCTTTGCCTGTACCAGACTCGCCCCTGATTAAAACAGTAGTATTAGAATTGGTTACTTGAATGATTTGTTCGTACATCTCTTGCATGGCGTTGCTGTTGCCAATAATATTTTTAAAATTGTGTTCTTCCTGAAGTTTGTAGCGCAAGACGACATTTTCATTTTTTAGTTTTTGCCTTTCAGATTCCATTTCTTTTCTTAAAGATATTTGCTGTAAAAGTGATGAAGCGACTAATGTTAAAAATTGTTTTTCAATTACGTAGTCGCGCTTCTCATTATAAGGAAGACTAATTACAAGGGCACCTAATGTTGTATAATCCGAGATTATTGGTACGCCGATAAAACTTTGCTCTTCATCGCTGTCGGGATCCCAGGAACTAAGACGGTTTAAGAATTGAGGTTCCTTGCTAACTTGAGGTACTACAATTGGTTTTCCTGATTCTGCAATCTGCCCGGTTAGGCCTTTGCCCGGCTTATATTTTGTCTTTTTCGTGTTAACATCATATCCTACCGAAGCAGCTATTTTCAGGTATTTATTATCTTCATCAAAAAGAAAAATAGCACCGGATTTCACATCATAGGATTCCTGCAAAATGTCTAGTGTTTCCAAAAATGATGTATTTAAATCCAGCGTACTGCTAACCGCTTTGTTTATTTTAACAAGTATTGAAAACTTTTCAGCTAATATATCCGGCATTTGTACAAATCCTACAAAATTGTTATACTTAGTTTCAGGGTTTACGTTTTTGTGGGAGCAATATAGATTTTGCCCATAGTGATTGCAAAACTTTTTTACTAAAAACAGTTTATCTGGAGCAAGAAACCTACATAAATGTATTTTTAATCAAATAACTAACAAAAATGTCAGAAATATAGCCATTGTTGTCTTTTGGATTTAGGTTTTGCATTTCTCATTCCTTGATTTATAGCTCTTTGCAAAGTTTGGCATGGCTGTTGCCAACAAACGAGAACTTAATTGTAAAATATCAAAGGAGGAATTGTGAAGTTAATTATCGCCTATATACAACCAGAAAAACTCAATTCGGTTAAGCAGGCTTTGTTTGAACGGCAAATATATAAGATGTCTGTTACCAATGCGCTTGGTTGTGGTGAACAGGAAGGCTATCATGAAAATTATCGTGGTGCAGATATTGAAGTAAACCTGCTTAAAAAAATCAGATTGGAAATTGCAATCAATGCAGAATTTTTGCAGGCAGCTATTGAAGGAATTACGACGGGTGCACGGACAGGAGAAATTGGTGATGGCAAAATATTTGTTCATGAACTGGAAGATTGTATTCGCATTCGCACTGGTAAAAATGGACAGAAGGCTATCGGGTAAATTTAAATACATATCAAAGGAATAATACAATGAGTTTGAAAAAGATTTTAATGTTTATAATAATCAACCTGTTTTTTACAACACTCGGTGCTGCTCTTGCGCAGGAGGCACTTATAGACTCTGCACAAATTGTTGAGGAACATTCTTTAACCGAAAAATCAGGTGTAGAAGAAGTTATGTTTACAATAAACAATGTTTGGATGATGGTGGCAATTTTTCTTGTTTTTATTATGCACCTGGGATTTGCCTCTTTGGAAGCAGGACTAACCAGAGCCAAAAATACAGTAAATATATTGTTTAAAAATACGGCTATAATTTCGATTGGATTGCTATCATACACCTTGATGGGTTTTAACTTGATGTACCCGGGTGAATTTTTATCTGGATTAAAACTGCTGGGATTTTCCGGTTTTGGAATAGGTACCGATGCAGCAGGAATTACCAGTTCATATAATGTAGGGTACACATATTGGACCGATTTTTTATTTCAGGGGATGTTTGCTGCGACTGCGGCCACGATTGTTTCCGGTGCTGTGGCTGAACGAATTAAGTTAAGCAGCTTCATGGTTTTCTCAACACTTTACATTTCCATAGTTTACCCCATAATCGGGTCATGGGGCTGGGGAGCTGGCTGGTTAAGTGATTTAAATTTTCATGATTTTGCCGGTTCCACTTATGTGCACTCTGTGGGAGGGTGGGCCGCCCTGGCAGGAGTTTTAGCTCTTGGACCAAGACACGGAAAGTATATAAATGGTACCATTAGACCAATTATGGGCCATAATATGCCATTGGCAACAATTGGAGTATTTTTGCTTTGGCTTGGCTGGTTTGGTTTTAACGGCGGTTCTGTACTTTCGGCTGATCCGGGCGGCGTTTCTTTTGTACTGGTTACCACATGTCTTGCAGCAGCTGCCGGGATAATTGGTGCTATGTTTACATCCTGGACAGTGCAGAAAAAACCGGATTTAAGTATGGTTCTTAATGGCTCACTTGCCGGGTTAGTTGGAATTACTGCGGGTGCTGATTTGGTCTCTATAACATCCGCAATAATCATCGGATTAGTTGCCGGAATAATTGTTGTACTTGCCGTGGAATTAATAGACCGGTTACATCTGGATGATCCTGTTGGGGCAATTTCTGTTCACTTGATTTGTGGGGTTTGGGGTACATTAGCCGTTGGGATTTTCTCATCAGAATTTACTTTCCTGACCCAGTTAACAGGTGTTCTCGCGGCGGGAGCATTTTCTTTTATCGCAGCATACGTTCTATTCTATTTATTGAAAATAACAATTGGCATCCGTGTTAGTCTGGAAGAGGAAATGAGTGGTCTCGATATTGGCGAACATGGAATGGAAGCATATGCAGGTTTTCAGATTTTTACAACACAGTAACTATTTAATCTTAATCAAAAAAAAGGAATCAATCATGAATTCAATCAAAAAGTTTTTTCTAATATTTGTATTTTTATTAACTGTAAATCCACTTTTTGCACAAGTTGATTTTGGAGCGGATGTCGTTAGCCGTTACATTTTTCGTGGATTAGATTTTGGAAATGCTGTGAGTGCACAACCGTTTCTATCAGTAACAGCAGGTAATTTTGAAATAGGTGCATGGGGATCATACGCGTTTACAGGTGCGGGACCGGGAGCCGGGGCAAATGAAAATGATCTCTATATAACCTACAGTTATGAAATGATCTCAGCAACAATCACGGATTATTATTTCCCGGAGGGCAACAAATTTGGTTTCTATAACAATAATACTTCTTCGGCACATATAATTGAAGGCAGTCTTTCAGCAGAATTTAGCGGGATCAGTTTACTGGCAGCATATAATTTCTATGGTGCTGATCAGGATAGGTCTTTCTATTTTGAGGCAGGATATGAATTGTATAGCAAAGATGAGATGAGTGTTTCAGCGTTTGCCGGGCTTGGAAATAATATTTACGTCAGCGATGCGGCCGGTGAT
Source organism: Calditrichota bacterium (assembly GCA_013112635.1). NCBI lineage: Bacteria > Pseudomonadati > Calditrichota > Calditrichota bacterium. The sequence continues at coordinate 59,835 of JABFGF010000003.1, forward strand.
CCGACACTTGTAAATGTGGGAGTTAGTGCATCAAAAGGGGCGTTGTCTGCTTCATATATTTTAAATCCAGATCTTGATACAAATTACCTTGTCTTTGGCTATAGCATCGGACTTTAAAAACCTGTTTAAATGGTACCCAACCATGAAATCAGATTCATGGTTCGTCTCCGCTCACAGTGAAGGCACATATGCTGATTTTATTCAGAATAGTTCTTCATCCTGAGCGCAGACGAAGGGTGTCTTTCAAATTAGTCATTTGCAATAAAAACTGTTTTAGGCTCACTGTAATGCTGAAGGGCAATCATCCCCTGTTCACGGCCAATACCGCTCTGTTTCATTCCGCCAAAGGGAGCTTCGATATGCACACTGCTGCTGCTGTTGATTGAAATCATACCGGTTTCAAATGAACGTGCAACACGCAAAGCCCGGCCAATGTCTCTTGTCCAGATGGAACCAGACAAACCATACGGACTGTCATTTGCCAGGGAAACGGCCTGCTCCTCAGTCTTAAATGGCATAATGCATACTACAGGTCCAAAGATTTCCTCCTGCATAATGCGCATATCAGACTTTACATTTACGTATACGGCGGGTGTCAAATAATTTCCATTTGATAGTTCATTACCTTGTGGAATCTCACCCCCGCACAACCTTTCCGCACCTTCCTTGTCGCCAATATCCAGATAGTTGCAAACAGAGCTTCGGTGATTGGCAGTAATCAACGGACCCATTTCGGTCTTGGCTGAAGTGGTTGGTCCGATCTTCATATTTTTTGTGCGTTCTACAAACTTGGTCACAAATGAATCAAATATTTTTTCTTCAACTAAAAAACGGCTTCTTGAACAGCAATCCTGCCCGGCATTATCAAAAACGGAAAAGAGAGATGGTTCGATGCATGTATCCAAATCAGTATCTGCAAAAACAATATTTGCCGATTTCCCACCCAATTCCAGCGAGACCCGTTTAATACCATCGGCGGCAGTTTTCATAATATGGGTGCCAATTTCTGTAGAACCTGTAAATGAAATCTTGCGCACAAGCGGATGTTTTATAAGAGCTTCCCCGGCTAAACTTCCGGAACCGGGCAATACATTTACGACGCCAGGTGGAATGCCAGCCTCGGCAATCAAATCGGCCAGGGCTAATGCACTTAAAGGTGTAACACCGGCTGGTTTAATGACAACGCAATTGCCCATAGCCAAAGCCGGCGCAACTTTCCAGCATGTAATTAAAAAGGGAAAGTTCCAGGGTGTGATAAGAGCACACACACCAAGTGGTTCTTGAAAAGTTAATAGAGTCCCACCTGCTGCTCCGGGAATTGTCTGACCATGAAATTTGTTTACGGCACCGGCATAGTATTCAAAACAATTTGCTGCTGCGCCGATTTCACCCATGGCAGCATTGATTGGTTTACCTGCGTTTCGAGATTCAATCGTTGCCAGAAAATCCTGTTTATCACGTATAAGATCAGCCACTTTTTGCAATAGCTGGCCCCTGCTGCGCGAGTCCATGGATTTCCAATCGCCTTTTTCAAATCTTTGGTTGGCTTTTTTTACTGTGTAGTCCACGTCCGCTGCAGAAGCCTGGGCAACACTGGCAATTTTATTTCCATTGGATGGATCAAAAATATCTACGACTTCATCATTACTGCCTTTTACACGAAGTCCATCAATGGCAAGCCCTTCGAACGGGAGATTGTTTTTTGTCATGGTCTTTTCCTAAAAAATCGTACAAAACTTTTAATACTTTGTCATTCTGAGCAAAGCGAAGAATCCACTGAATATTAAACATTGGGTTAGTTAGTCACACTGTGCCTCTGAATGACAGGAGTGATAATTTAAATCGATTACTCCGGTGTTACATACGCCGAGGTAATTCCTCCATCAACCATAAACTCAGTTCCTGTCACATAAGATGATTCATCCGATGCCAAATACAAAGCAGCCTGCGCCATCTCCTTTGCCAATCCAAAACGCCCCATCGGTACATGGACAAGGCGTCGCTGTTTCTTTTCTTCCGTATCTAAAAATTTCATCAGCAACTCTGTTTTTAGCGGTCCGGGACACAAGGCATTTACCCGAATATTTTCACGGGCATGTACAACAGCCAATTCGCGGGTGAGTGCCAAAACGGCTCCCTTGCTGGCCGTATAAGCTATTTGCGGAGTAGCTGCACCAAGTTTGGCTACAAACGAAGCGGTATTTATTATCACGCCTTTTCCGTTTTTTCTCATCACGGGGATGGCAAATTTACAGCCAAAGAAAACGCCTTTTACATTTATGGCATAAGTCTTGTCAAAAACATCCTCTGCTGTGTTAACAGCATCATCATCTTTACTGTGCATAATACCGGCATTATTAAAAAGAATATCCAGCTTGCCAAATTCGGAAATAGCCACTTCAATCATATTTTTACAATCGGTATTACTGGAAACATCAGCTTTTACAAAAACAGCTTTGCCACCATTTTTTTCAATTTTTTCAACTGTCTGTAAACCATCTTTTTCATTAATATCAACCGCAACAATTTTGGCGCCTTGTTCAGCAAATAGCAAGCAGGTTTCCATGCCAATGCCGCTGGCAGCTCCTGTGATGACAGCAACTTTGTCTTTTAGTCTCATTTTTTAAAACCCTTTTTGATAAACATTAAAAGAAAGAGAATATTTATATGTTTCGGAATCAAACGGTACATCACCTTTAATCATATAGTTTTTTAAACTGAAATACTTAAACCATTTGCCGGAAGAACTGTGCTGAAATGTTTTTGATCCTTTTTGTGAAAATTCCTTAAAACGTTCGTCAATTACTTTAATTTCGCCACCGTTTTTATAACTGAGTTTCAGTAAATAGGCTACAGGTTTTTGGGATTTATCATCCTCTTTTTGAAAAAGACTGAATTCCACAAAAAGTGGTATTTTTCCGCCATGGGAATCAGTGATTATTTTTTCTTCTTTGAAGGCCTCGATTTTTTTTGAATATGTTTCTGATTTGATTTGCCAGTTGCCTTCAATCCAATCGTCTTCATTTTTTTCAAATGATTCTGATAATTGCAAAACCGGATTAGAAGCAAACTTTCCAAAAGATGCAATTTTTGCGGCGTTTCTACTTTCCGGGTAAAAGGCTGTAAATTTTTCGCATTCCTGCTCTACATTAAAGGCATAGCCCCATTTGATATACAAATAAAATGATTCCTCCTTTAGCGCTTCAGAAACTTCAGGATCGTCATTGTTTATATACTTTTCCAAAATTTTGCGGCTTTGGCTGTGATCGCCTTTATCAAATAAAGTTTTTGCATAGCGCAACTCTTTGGCGCTGATTTGTTCTTCGACAACAGTTTTAATTTTGCCGCTGAGAACAACCTGGTAAGTTCCATCCTGTACATAACCGATGTCAATTACTTGAAATCCGGGCAATAAAATGGCTTCAGCTTTGGATTCGATATAATCAAACTTAACCTGAAAGTTTTCCACAGTTGTTTCGGATTTTAGTTTTACTCCAGCCTTTTCGCAGGCTTGCCGTTTAGCATCAAGAATAGCTTCAAGCCGGTCTTGTTGAGAGCCATCATTTTTGGTGTTACTGATTCCCTTAACGGAAATATCAATTGTTTCCTGAGCAATTAAATTAGATACTAAAAAAGTTAGAATAAGTAGGGTTTTCATAAGCGGTATCCTATGTTTATATTCTTTCAAAATAGCGTTTCCGTTCCCAATCTGTAACGGCATTATCAAAATCGGCTTGTTCACTTTTAAAAAAGTGTGTGTAATGTTTTTGAACAGTTTCGCCAAAGTTGGATTTTACAAAATCACTCTTCTCAAAAAGGGTGATGGCATGTGCTAAAGTTTTTGGTACGTGGTCTATTTTAGCTGCATTATAAATGTCGCCCTCAAAGATTGGAGGTGGATCTATTTTATTTTCTATGCCGTCCAGTCCACAGGCGAGAGCGGCAGCAAATGCAAGATATGGGTTGCAATCGGCCCCGGGAATACGGCATTCTATACGCAAGCTTTTTCCACTACCAACAACCCTGAAACCGGCGGTACGATTATCGTAACTCCAGCCAAGACGCGTTGGCGCCCAGGATCCGGATTGATACCTTTTGTAAGAGTTAACAGTTGGAGCATAAAAAACCATGACATCAGGAACGTGCTTTATCCAGCCACCCAAAAACCAAAGGAATTCCTGTGAGCATTTTACAGGCCCGGCAGACAATTTTCCCGGGAATATATTATTACCTGCTTTTTCTAAACTTAAATGGAGATGACAGCTTGAACCGGCCTGGTCTTCTGAAAACTTTGCCATGAAAGTAACACTAATACCCAACTTATCAGCAACCTCCTTTAAGCACTGTTTATAAACGGAATGACGATCAGCCATTGTTAGGATATCTGCATAACGAACGTTTAATTCATGCTGGCCAAGTCCCCATTCTCCTTTGGAGTTTTCAACCGGTACGCCGGAGTTTTTTAAATGGCGCCGGGCAAGAGCATTAAAATTTTCTTCACGCGTTCCCTGCAAAATATGATAATCCTCGATATACCAGCCTGCAGCTTTTAAATCAGTATATTTCTTTTCCGAAGCTTCGCGGAAAGAGTTTTCAAATATATAGTATTCTAATTCAGAACCGGCCATAGGAACATATCCTGCTTTTTCAGTTCTTTTAATTTGTTCTCTCAGAATGCTTCTGGGATTTATGGGCTCCAATTTATGTGTTTTTTCATTGTGCACATCACAAATAATAAGAGCACTTTTTTCCAGCCAGCTGGCAACTCGCAAGGTTGCAAAATCAGGCACCAAATGTACATCGCCATAACCTGATTCCCAGTTGGCAAAACTGTAACCGGCCACCGGATTCATCTCCATATCAACTGTAAAAAGATAATCACAAGCATGTGCGCCGGATTTGACTACCTGTTTCACGAAAAAATCGGCATCATAGCGTTTGCCCATAAAACGGCCGTACAAATCCGTAAACACAACCAGTACGGTTTCAATATCTTCACTTTTGACACGGGATTTTAACTGATCTAAAGAAAGCATGCCTTTTACGTAGGCCATATTTATATCCTAACTTTTAAAAAAGTTTTCGATCCATTTTGCTACGATAGAACTATCTGTTTCTTGATCGAGCGATTTCAAAGCAGATTCTATTAGCTCTGGTTTTATAATTTTTTTGCGTGATTTGATCGAGGCCGCATGATATTCCTTCGTAAACTCCGGGTGTTGCTGGATAGCCAACACATGGTTGTCAACCGTGAATATTCCAACCGGGCAATGGTCATTTCCTGCAATTACTTGTGCCTTCTCCGGAAGTTGAATAACCTGATCTTGATGGGAGACTATCAAGCGATAAGTTTTATTCTTATTCATCCAATTTGGGCTGGATTTGATCTGCATTGTTTTTATGCCAATGCCCCAATTTTGTTTGGATTTTTCTACTTTTCCACCCAACGCTTCAGCAATCATCTGGTGTCCAAAACATATTCCCACATGCTTATGCCTGCCAATATATAAAGTGTGTACAAATTTTTTATAAGTCTCAATCCATTCAAAATCTGCATAAACAGAATCGGGCGATCCTGTGCTGAGAAAACCATCAAACGCATTTAAATTTTCAGGATAGATGTTTTTTTGTACATCAAAAACAGACAAATGAATTGAAGGGGAATATTTTTTAAACAAAGCAATGAACATATCTTCATGATCACCGCTTATAGGAAGAAGGTCGGGTTGGACATTTCCGCATTTTAATAAACAAATATTCATGAGGAGCTTTTTGATGAGGTCACTATTGCCATAATCGAAAACTGCTTTATTTAGTTTAACAAATCAAATTATTTTTAAACGGAAGAGAATAATTATATAGTTGGAATAAAAATGAGCAGGTTCTTGTAAAAATACGAAATACAAGCAAACTGAAAAATTGAGAAAAAACAGTTTTATTGATCATATTTGCTTACTTTTTGGTATAGAGACAAAAAATTGTTGTAATACAAGAGGGGAAAATGGAGGTTAATGAAATGAACCTGCAAGAAAAAATAAATACCCTTGAACAGACAGTTGACCGTTTCCGCTTATTTCTTGACGCCGCTCCTGACGCTACAGTAATCGCCGACAACCTTGGAAAGATCGTATTAATAAATATTCAGGCAGAACAACTTTTTGGTTATCCCAGAAGTGAATTAATTGGCAAGCCACTGGAAGTTTTAGTACCTGAAAGACTCAGAAAAAATCATGTTGGTCATCGTACAAAATATGTTGATGCGCCCATTGTCCGTCCTATGGGAAAGGGAAGGTATCTTTTCGGTTTACGAAAAAATGGTACTGAGTTTCCAATTGAAATCAGCTTGAGCCCAATAAAAACGGACGATGGTTTATTGATATCCAGTTCCATTCGCGATATCAGTGAGCGACTCAGGATTGATGAGCTAATTCAACAATCTGAAGAAAAGTATCATGCCATTTTTAACCAGGCGCGTGACGGCATTGTGCTTATTGAATTGGAGAGTGGCAAAATAATTGATTGCAACCCTGAGTTTGAAGCGATAACCGGGCGTACGCATAAGGCGTTGCTAAAGTTAAAAATTTGGGAATTGAGGTCCGCGGAACAGAGGGAAGAAGCGCGAAAGATGTTTTATAAAATTAAAGAGAATGGAAGTGGTGGTTCCGGAGAACTTGATTTTATTCACAAGGATGGGCGAATTGTTCCGGTAGACTTTGTAAGCAGTGTTGTAACCATTGGTAATAAACAAATCCTGCAGAGTATTGTCCGGGATATTACCGAGCGCAAACATGCACAGACAGCCCTTCAAAAAGCATATGATGAAATGGAAAAACGGGTAGAAGAAAGAACTTCCGATCTTGCAGATATGAACAAACGGTTGCAGGTTGAAATAGAAGACAGGGTTAGCGCACAGGAAGAACTCGACCGCTTTTTTACAGTATCTTTGGATATGTTGTGCATGGCTAATTTTGATGGTTATTTTGTAAAGTTAAACCCCATCTGGGAGGAGACGCTGGGATGGACATTGGACGAACTTATGTCTAAACCTTATGTCAGTTTTATTCATGAGGATGATTTAGAAGCGACAATTAAAGAAGCCGAAAAATTGGAAAAAGGCATCAATGTAATTCACTTTGAAAACCGGTATTTATGCAAAGATAATTCCTACCGTTGGATTTTATGGAGCGCTTCGCAAGATGTTGAGCGAAAGATGATTTATTCTGTTGCCCGTGATGTTACAGAACTCAAGAAAGAAGAAGAAAATTTAATCAAACTAAACATCGAACTTGAACAAGCAAAAGAGAAAGCTGAAGAATCTGACCGCTTAAAATCAGCTTTTTTGGCCAGCATGTCGCACGAATTGAGAACGCCGTTAAACTCGATTATTGGTTTTATCGGTATTATCATGCAAGGGCTCTCCGGTCCGCTTAGCCCTGAGCAGGATAAACAATTGGGCATGGCCCAGAATAGTGCCCGTCACTTGTTGGAACTAATTAATGATGTATTGGATATTTCTAAGATTGAGGCCGGGGAGGTGGAACTGATACATGAAGAATTTGATTTTTTTGAAACTGTTAAAAAAGTTGTTCAAAATTTAAAGCCCCTCGCAGAAAAAAAACATTTAGAACTCACCACACATTTTAAAGGTGACATTAAGAACATTTGTAGTGACAAACGCCGCATTCAACAAATCATGATTAACATGATCAATAATGCCATTAAGTTTACCGATAAAGGTTCGGTGATTGTAGAATGCGGGACAACAAATGGCTTTTTGGAGACAAGGATTACTGATACAGGAATTGGGATAAAGAGCGAGGATTTGCCAAAAATATTTAATGAATTTCAGCAAATTGAAACAGGGTTAGACCGCAAACATGAAGGAACAGGATTAGGCCTGTCGATCTGTTTTAAATTGTCCGAAATGCTTGGTGCAAAAATCGATGTTGAAAGTGAATGGGGAAAAGGGAGTATATTCACATTTGCTTTACCATTGCAGTAATGGAAGATAGTTTTTAACGGAGACGAATGATAATAGAAAAAAAAGAACTATTATGATACGAGGGGGAAAAGCTGATGGCAACAAAAGTCCTTATAATTGAAGACAATGAACAAAACCTTTACCTGGCTACGTTTATCCTGGAAAAACATGGCTTCGAAGTTGTTGCAGCAAGGGACGGTTTTGCAGGCGTTGAAATGGCCAGCAAGGTTAATCCCGATTTGATTTTGCTTGATATCCAATTACCGGGTATGGATGGCTATGCCGTTGCCAAAGCTATAAAAGAACAGGTGCAGCTTGAAGAAATTCCAATAGTTGCTGTTACTTCTTATGCGATGGTTGGAGACCGCGAACGAATTTTATCCGCCGGTTGCAGTGGCTATATTGAAAAACCCATAGATCCCAGTACTTTTATTGAGGATGTTGTTAAACATGTAAAGAAAGGTTGAACAGCTATGACAAAAGTATTAATTGTAGATGATAATGAGCAAAACCTTTACTTGCTTGAAGCCCTTCTGAATGGAAGTAATTATAAGACAACTTTGGCGACAAATGGATCTGAAGCATTAAAGAGCGCACGCCAAAACCCACCTGATTTGATCATTAGTGATATTCTGATGCCGGTTATGGATGGTTTCACTTTATGCCGTGAATGGCGTTTGGATGATAGTCTTAAAAATATTCCTTTTGTTTTTTATACAGCAACTTATACAGACCCCAAAGATGAAAAATTTGCGCTAAGCATTGGTGCAGACAGGTTTTTGGTTAAACCACAAGAGCCGGACATATTTGTTGAAATAATAAAAGATGTTTTATTACAACATGAAAAGAAACTACTAAAACATACTGCCAAACCACAAAAAGAAGATAAAGTCTATTTAAAAAAATACAACGAAGCCCTGATCCGCAAGCTTGAAAAAAAGACATTGGACCTGGAGGAAAACCAGAAAATTCTGCAGGACAAAATAGAGCAGTTTAGCAAAGCAGAAATCGTACTTAAAAAAGAAAAACAGCGTAATGAACAGATTTTACAAACAATGTTGGATGGTTATATTTTGGCAGATCAAAATGGAATGCTTGTTGATGTAAATTCTACCTATTGCAAAATGATTGGATATACAGCCGATGAACTTAAAAAAATGGATATTCGCCAGTTAGAGGTAAAAATAGGTGAGGCTGAGGTTCAACGTCGAATTGATCAACTGATTAATATAGGACATGATCACTTTGAAACAACGCATAAACATAAAGACGGCCACCTAGTCGATCTTGATGTTAGCATTTCGATTATGCCAGAAGAAAGTGGGCCTTTGGTAGCAGCTTTTGTGCGTGATATTACAGAACAAAAAAAAACTCAACGTGCGATAAGTCAATCAGAAAAACAATACAGAGCTATAGTCGAAGATACACCGGTTTTAATCTGTCGTTTTTTAGCTGATGGTGAAATTACTTTTGTGAACCAGGCTTATTCCAACTATTTTGAATTAGACAGGGAACAACTGATCGGGGAAACGTTTTGGTCTTTGATCCCTGCTGAAGATAGAAAATTTGTACAAGAGAATATTGCCTCACTAACCATACAAAAACCGACCCAAACCCACGAGCATAAAGTTATCTCACCAGGAAAAATAATTAGGTGGCAAAGGTGGACAAACCGTGCATTATTTTCCGATGTAGGTGAATTGGAAGTATATCAATCTATCGGTGAAGACATTACGGATCGTAAGCTTGCAGAAGTTACATTAAGTGAAAGTGAGTATCGTTATAAAAATATTTTTCAGTCTGCAACTGTCTCTTTGTGGGAGGAAGACCTTTCTGAGTTAAAGGAAGCAATTAATGAACTAAAGAAAAAAGGTGTGTCCGATTTCAGGAAGTATTTAGATGATCACCCGGAATTTGTTGAGGATGGAATAAGTAAAATTAAAATACTTGATGTTAACCAGGCGACATTAAAAATGTATGAAGCCGAGAGTAAAGAAGAGCTTTTAGGGTCTTTACATAATGTATTTGTACCAGAATCATTTAATGTGTTTAAAGAAGAAATAATTACGATAGCAGAAGGGAAAGAGTCTTTTGAAATTGAAGCCAGCAACCGCACCTTAAAAGGAAATCCATTACATATATTAATGCATCTTTCCATTCCTCAAAAAACATCTGATTTTAAAAACCTTATTGTAAGCATTACCGATATTACCGAACGGAAAAAAATAGAACAGAACCTTGTCAAAAGCGAATCATACTTCCGGACCCTTTATGAGCATTCGCCGATGATTATTTGGGAGGAAGATTTTTCGGAAGTGAAAGAATTTATTGATCGATTAAAAAATGAAGGTGTGAATGATTTTCGCAGCTATTTTGATAATAATCCGAAAGCGTTGGAAAAGATTGCCGGCCAGATTAAAGTAATAAATGTGAATGAATACAGCCTTGAGTTTTACAGGGCTGATAGCAAAGAAAGCCTTTTAACTGATTTACCATCTTATTTTGTTGAAGAATCTTGGCCGGTCCTAAAAGAAGAAATTTTAGTATTGGCTGAAGGCAAAAGTGAATTTAAAAGTGAGATACCGATCCGAACTTCCTGGGGGGAATTAAAAAGCCTGATTTTTACTGTCTCCATCCCGCTGGAATATAGGGAAAATTGGCAAAGGGTCCTGGTCTCTTTTGTGGATATTACTGACCGTAAAGAAGCCGATAGGTTATTGCGGGAAAGCGAAGAACGTTTTCGTTTATTGGCTACAAATGCAAGTGATATGCTCTACCGCATGTCTTTGCCGGATGGAAAATATGAGTATGTAAGTCCTGCTTCAAAAAAAATATTTGGTTATTCACCACAAGAGTTTTATCAGTCAGCGGCGCTCATTGGCAACATAATACACCCAGATTGGCATTCTTATTTTGAGAAAGAATGGGCTAAACTCATTATCGGGGAAATGTCACCAACCTACGAATACCAGGTAATCCACAAATCTGGTAAAGTATGCTGGATACATCAGAGAAATTCATTAATCAAAAATGAGAAGGGGCAACCAACAGCCATTGCAGGGGTAGTGAGCGATATAACCGAACGTAAAAAAATTGAAAAAACACTTGCAACCCTAATGAGCAATCTGCCGGGGATGGCCTATAGTTGCCTGAACAATGAAGATTGGGAAATGTTATTTGTAAGTGAGGGCTGTTTCGAATTAACAGGATACAGGAAGCATGAACTTGTTGGGAATACAAAATATTCATATGGCAAAATCATTCACCCAGACCATAGGGAAAAAGTTTGGGATATTGTTCAAAACTCAATTGAGAATCACTTTGAGCTCGAATACAGGATAATTACTAAAAAGGGTGAAGAAAAATGGGTATGGGAAAAAGGTTTAATGCTTAAGGAAAAGATAAATGGATGTAATATTATTGAAGGATTTATAAATGATATTACTCTTCGCAAACAAGCTGAGCAAAAACTACACGATAGTGAAAAGCGCTATCGTTCATTGGTCGAGACCTCTCCTGATGGAATTGCTGTTACCGATCTTGATGGAAATTTCACAATCATTAATAAAAAGGCAGTTGAACTGCATGGGTTCGACAGCGCTGATGAATTAATAGGAATAAGTTCAGTGGATTTCGTTTCCCCTGTTAACCGGGAAGAACTTCATAGAAATGCAGTAGAAGCATTAAAAAACGGTATTGCTTACAGTTTTGAATATACCCTCTTTCGCAAAGATGGCAGCAGCTTTCCCGCAGAAGCAAATGCCACTACAATTTTTGATTCAGTTGGCAACCCGCAAGCGTTTCTTACAATATTCAGGGATATTTCTGAGCGAAAAAAAGCTGAAGAGGAAGTCCATAATTCACGCGAACAACTACGCGCATTATCGGCACACTTACAGGCAGCCCGGGAAGAAGAGCGTTCCTCGATTGCACGTGATTTACATGATGAATTCGGTCAAATATTAACCGTACTTAAGATGGATGTTTCATTGATAGAACAAGAAATTGCTAAAAAAGACAATGAACTAAATATTGATTTCGTAAATAAGGAGATTAGTTCAATATATGGATTGTTGGATAAAACAGCATTAAAAGTATCGGACATGGTTACCCATTTGCGACCTGGTATACTTGATAACCTTGGTTTTATGGCTGCCCTGGAATGGCATTTAGATGAGTTTCAGAAAAAAACAAAGATACGAACAAAGCTGATCACAAAAATAAAAATACTTGATCTGAGTATAGATCAAAATACATCTTTATTTAGAATTGTGCAGGAAGCTTTCACGAATGTTTCTAAACATGCAAAAGCAAGCGAAGTTGAAGTATCAATTCGTAAAACAAAAAAGAATTTAATAGTTTCAATAAAAGACAATGGTATTGGAATAAAAGACGAAAAGTTAGTAAAAAAAGGCCACTTTGGTTTGCTTGGAATTAGGGAACGGGCTGTAATTTTGGGCGGAGAATTAAAAATTAAAAGTGGCGATAAAATTGGAACGACGTTAAAAATTGATATACCATTCTCATGACAATTATTATTTTGGTCGATAATAGTATTGTCCAACAAAAGTTTATATTGCGTTGTTTTATAGAGGAACAAAATGATAAATATTTTTATTGCTGATGATCATGAGCTTATCCGTGAAGGATTTAAAAAGCTAATAGATAAAGAACCAGGAATGTCTGTGGTTGGGGAGACTGACAATGGTTCTGACGTTATGGAATTTTTAAAAGTAAAAGCATGTGATGTTATTGTTCTTGATATAACAATGCCAGGCAAAAATGGAATGGATATTTTAAAAGAGATCAAAATAGAGTTTCCTAAATTGAAAGTGCTCATTCTGACCATGCACCCTGAAGACCGTTTTGCTATTCGCGCACTTAAAGCAGGTGCTTCAGGATATTTGACAAAAATGAGCGCCTCCGGTGAATTGATTAAGGCCATTAGTAAAATTATAGCTGGCGGAAAATATATTAGTGCTTCACTCGCTGAAAGATTAGCTTTTAACCTGGACCAGGATACAAGTGCCGGGGATCACCATGTTTTATCAGACCGTGAGTTTGAAGTATTACAAATGATTGGTTCCGGAAAATCGGTTTCGGAAATAGCGGATAAGCTTTTTCTTACGAACAGTACTGTAAATACGTACCGCCAAAGAATTTTGGAAAAAATGAATATGAAAGGTACAGCAGATATCATCTTATATGCAGTGCAAAACAACCTCGTTTAATTCGGTCAGCAGACTCTTGTTTTTTTTTTTACAGCTCCAGCTTATCAGACAAATTGTAGCACATAATCCTACACATTAATCATATAATAAACGACTGTATTTTAAAATATATTGTTTATTATAACTCAGATAAAAAAACAGTCCCCAACAAATTAAAGATGAGAACCAGGTGCGCTTATTGATAATTGATGATTCCCGTGAAATACGAAATAGCCTTAAAAAAACCTTATCGCCACTTTCAAATATTGAAATTGTGGGTGAAGCTGCAGATGTTCAAACGTCTATTGATTTAATACAATCGTTGCTACCTCAAATTGTTGTCTTGGATTTCCAGTTAGAAGATGGTACAGCCTTGGAGGTACTGAAACCTTTTTCTTATCAAAAAGAAAAACCTATTTTCATAATTTTTTCCAATTTTCCTGCCAACCAATATGGTGAAGCATGCCTTAAAGCCGGTGCGGACCATTTTTTTAATAAATCTCACAACCTAAATGAGTTTTTAACAATGGTTATGGGCATTGCCTCAGAAAAGTAAAAATATTAGCCCATTTTAAACTCTTTCAGAATGTAGCACTTAATATGACAGACCGAGTTATTTCTGATGACAATAAAAATCATACTTTTTGTGATATTTTTTTTCCTTAATTCTACCGAAATAATGAGAACACAAAACATTCTAAGAAAATAGGTTTCATTGTAGATATGGAAATATCAAAAAATCTAAATCTGGATAATTTATCAGTTTTAAACCTGGTTCCTGAAAATATAGCTGTTATAGAAAACGATGGGACAATCATTTTTTATAATGAAAGCTGGCAAAACTTCGCAAAGCAAAACAATTTCCGGGATATACAAAAAGGTGATAATTATTTCCAGATCAAACTCCATAAAAACAATATTTTGTCGTGTTTACCAGAATTCGAAAAAAACATCGCTTTAATCCTAAAAGGGGATAGTGATTATTCTGAAATTGAATATCAATGTCCTTATAAGGAATCACTAATCTGGTTTAAAATACGCTTGTCAAAATATGACAAAAGTGAAGCACCAAAGTTTATCGTAATTCATTCCAACATAACTAAGCAAAAACAAAATGAAAATACAATTAATAAATTTACCCAGGCAGTAAAACAAAACCCGTCATCAATTATTATCACCGACACGCTGGGTAATATTGAATATGTCAATCCAAAATTTTGTGAAACCTCTGGTTACAAAGCCCCGGAGATTTTGGGGAAAAATCCACGCATTCTCAAGGGTACAAAAACATCGCAAGAAGGATACAAGCAATTATGGCAAACAATCACAAATGGATATGAATGGCGCGGTGAATTTCATAATAAAAAGAAAAACGGGGATTTTTATTGGGAAACAGCTTCTATTAGCCCCATAAAAAACAACTCTGGCGAGGTTACACATTTTGTTGGTACAAAGGAGGACGTAACCGAACGAAAATCTTTTGAACAGGCATTATGGGAAAGTGAAGAAAAATTCAGGAGAATTGCGGCATCGACCCGTGATGCTATTATTATGATGGACCATGCTGGGAAAATATCATTTTGGAACAAGGCATCTGAGCGCATTTTTGGCTATAAAAGCCAGGACGTACTTGGAAAAGAACTTCATGTTCTTTTAGCGCCTAAAAGGCATTGGAAGGTGTTTCAAAAATATAGAAATGCATTTATTGAAGAAGGTGAGGGCAATTTAATTGGCGAAACAATTGAAATGGAAGCTATAACGGCAGACCAATCTGAAATAGCAATTGAGTTTTCATTATCCAGCCTTAACATAAAAGGTACATGGAATGCCCTTGCGGTGATTAGGGACATTACTAAGCGGAAGAAAACCGAAATGGCCTTGCAAGGAAGGGAACGCATTCTTTCCGCAGTTGCACATATAAGTGACAATTTTTTAAAAAACACTAATATGGATAAGATTTTACAAGATGTTGTAAATAGATTGGGGAAGGCCACTAGCGTAAGCAGGGTCTATATTTTTAAAAATCATGCTGCTGAGAACGGAACTTCTCTTGTAAGCCAAAAATATGAGTGGTGTTCAACCAATGCCATTTCCCAAATTGACAATAATGACCTTCAGAATATTTCCTGGCAGGAGTCAGGTATGGATCGGTGGAAAAAAACACTGAGCCAAAATAGGGTTTTAACCGGACTGGTGAAAGATTTCCCGCAAAAAGAAAGAGATATTCTTGAGCCACAACAAATAATATCTGTGGCTTTTGTTCCTGTTTTTGCAGGAGAGTTATGGTGGGGGTTTATAGGGTTTGATGATTGTTTTATTGAAAGGGATTGGTCAAAAGTGGAATTAGATGCTTTAAAAGCTGCAGCAGGAATTATTGGCTCTGCTATTTTAAATAAGAAAGCAGCCATGGACCTTGCAAAAAAAGAAGAACAGTATAGAATTTTGTTTGATTTGTCGCCTAGCGGAATTGTTTTGGAGGATGCAGAAGGTGTGATTCTTGAAGTGAACCCGGCGTATTGTGAATCAGTGGGGTATACAAAAGAGGAATTAATAGGAAATAATGTAAAAATGCTCACCCACCCCGATGCAATAAACAATGTATCAGAAAACATCTCCCGTTTGATAGCAGGCGAAACTTTGGTTCATACTGAAAAAAGTTGCAAAAAGGATGGATCTGCATGCTATATGGAGCTTAATGAAAAGAAAATTGTATTGCCAAATGGCGATGATGGTGTGCTCTGTCTGGCGAATGATATCAGCCAACAAAGAATGCTAGAAAACCAGCTTTTACATACCCAAAAGATGGAAGCCATAGGCACACTTGCAGGGGGTATCGCACATGATTTTAATAATATACTAGCTTCTGTAATTGGCTACTCCGAATTACTAAAGCTTTCGTTACCGCAAGAGAACAAGCTTAAGAATTATGCAAATCAGATTTATACAGCTTCCTTAAGAGCCCGCGATCTTGTACAACAAATATTAACCTTTAGTAGAAAAACGGAACAAGACTACAAGAATGTCCAAATATCGCTGGTTGTAAAAGAAGTACTTAAATTACTGCGGGCTTCGCTGCCTTCCTCAATTGAATTTGAAACCTCGCTAACTGACACAGATGGATTAATCCTGGCCGATGCCATTCAAATTCATCAACTTGTTATGAATTTATGCACAAATGCTTCTTATGCAATGCAGGAAAACGGAGGCGTATTATCCATCAATCTGGAGAAAATAATATTTGACCAAAGTAAGCAAATAAATGGATTTAAACTGGATGCAGGTGAATATATTAAATTACACATTCAAGATACCGGCCACGGAATCGACCCAGATATTCTTAAAAAAGTATTTGATCCCTTTTTTACAACAAAACCAGTAGGGGAAGGAACGGGGTTAGGACTCTCAGTTGTACATGGAATAGTAAAAAGCCACAATGGTGAAATCACCCTTAATTCTGTTCGTGGAGAGGGAACAACAATAGATGTTTATTTTCCGAGAATTGAAAAAAAATCCACAGTTCAGAAAAGAAAACCTCAAGAGTTAAAAACCGGAAATGAATGGATTTTATATGTTGATGATGATGAAGCAATAGTTAAAATGAATAAAGAAATGCTTGAAGGCCTTGGTTACAATGTTGCCGGTGTGACAAATTCATTAGCAGCACTAGAGTTATTTAAAACAGATACAGATTTATTTGACCTTGTTATAACTGACCTTACTATGCCCCATATGAAAGGGGACCGTTTTGCTCAGGAATTGTTAAAAATTAAAAAGGACCTTCCCATCATTTTGCTCACGGGATCAAATAATGTTATGACAAAGGAAAAATCTAAAAAGCTCGGGATTAAATCATTTTTGAAAAAACCGTTACTCGCAAAAGAATTAACAGATGTAATTAGGAAAATAATAAAAAAAGAAAACGAATTTAACCATGATAAAAATATTAGTAGTAGATGATGATGATATTTTCCGCGGCCTGCTTAAAGATAGTCTCACACAATCCGGAAATAAAATTGTTACTGCACAGGATGGCTTGAGAGCTCTAAGGGAGTTGGAGAAACAAAGGTTTGACATGGTAATAACCGATATTGTCATGCCTGAAAAAGAAGGAATTGAAGTAATACGTGAAATAAAAGCAAAGTATCCTGATGTTAAAATAATTGCTATGTCTGGTGGCAGCCCTTTTTTACACGCCGAACTCAATTTAAAATTAGCAAAAAAAGTCGGAGCCGATTTAGCCTTGCAGAAACCTTTTATGCAAAATGAACTTATAGCCTCAATAAATCAACTCTTTCCAAATAACTCTAATAACAACTAAAATTTGTTTTCAATTATCAATAATTGCTATTGATCAATTTCTATTCATTTTTTGTGGTTTTATTACTTTTGTGCCTTTTGGACGATTCTTGAAACTATTCTTTTCACAAAATAAGTAAAACAAAACCAGGAGTTAGTTATGGCCAGAACAGATAACTACAGGCAGCAACATAATGATTTACTTGAAGTTGCAACACAAATATCAGGTAAACTTAATGCCCAACAACTATCAGAAGATGCTTCTGAAGTAAGACGGTTGTTATCCACTTTGCTGGGTAAACTAAGAATTCATCTCGCGACAGAAGACAAAGCATTATATCCGCAATTGCTAAGTTCTACAAGCGATGATGCAAAGCATCTTGCAAAGCGTTTTATAGATGAAATTGGAGGAATTGGGGAAGTGGTTGGTCAATATTCAAAAAAATGGTCCAGCCCATTGCATATCCAAAAAGATTCCGCTGCTTTTGTTTCTGAGACTAAAAGTTTATTTGGCGCGCTTGCAAATAGGATTGAAAAGGAAAATAATGAACTATACGACTACGTTGATAAAATGTAAACTACCAATTGTTAATTTTAATGTCTCTCCGTTCTATAAGTATCAATAGCTTATCTAATAGTTAAGCTATTGATACATTCTTCATTCACTTATATCCTCATATTTAAGATCATTCTTTATCAGCAAAGATTAGAATTTTTATATATAAATTGGCTGTTTAAAAGGATAAAATGTAAATTCCCGATCATCATTCAATATTATTAAACATTATTGCAAAGGTCTAAACGATGATCTTCACAATTGGATCAAAGCCCGTTGTTACACAAAACTCTTCAACACCTCAGTTTTTTTTTCATGTAAATAAAGAATCCAGAATAAAATATTCAATCGACGATGCACTTTTTTCTATAAAAGGGCGGGTTGTTTTTGCCAATTTTAATGCGGTAAAAGCTTTATCAGAAAAAATAAATAAGCAGCGTGATCCGGAAAAAACAGCAGCCGTAAGCCCAAGTTTACTAAATGCAATGGGTTTGATGGATGAGATACTGCATTTCATGATCGAATCATACAAATCGAAATTAAATCCAACATTACTTGGAAATATGCTTCAGCGTATTCAAAGCTCATATGGCAAAAAAGATCAGGATTTATTGCTAAACAAGTTTGCCGATCAGTTTCCCAATAATGATATTTTTAACAAAAAAATAAGTGCAGCTGAATACCTGCAATCTAAAACACATGGTGTCGAAAACAGCGAAATTATAATTGAAGAGTTGTTGGTGCAGTGGATTCAAAACCAAAATAAAGCTTATGAGCCGGCAAAGGAATTAATCAATGATGCGGAGCTAAAAAAAACATCCATTTCGGAGGATGCTTTTGCCGATATGAAACTGTTTTTTGAAGATCAGCCACAGCTTCCGGGAAGTGAGACTTCTTTTTTAGAAACATTAATGCAGCCGGCAAAATTATTTCCAGGATCGATTTATGATCAACTGGAATTTATAAAAGAAAATTGGGGAGCTGATATTAGCCAGTTTGTTTCCCGCATACTAATTAGCCTGGATTTTTTCAAAGAGGAAGCTAAAAAATTTATTCCTGAAACGTTTGGTCATGAAACACCTATCGCATCTTTTAGTGATGATGTTTATGAATTTGAGCCTGAAGCTTTTAGCGCTGATTTGGATTGGATGCCGCATCTGGTTTTGATTGCCAAAAGTACCTATGTATGGCTGGATCAGTTAAGCAAGCAATACAAAAAATCTATAACACGCCTGGACCAGATCCCTGATGAAGAATTAAACAGGCTGGCCAACTTTGGTTTTACAGGGCTATGGTTGATTGGCTTATGGGAACGAAGCAGTGCCTCGGCTAAAATAAAACGAATCAATGGCAATCCGGAAGCTGTCGCATCGGCATACTCATTAAAAAATTATGATATTGCTGAAGACATTGGCGGTTTTTCGGCTTACCAGGATCTTAAAGGCCGAGCAGCTAAACGGGGCATCCGTCTGGCAAGTGATATGGTACCAAACCACATGGCAATCGATTCGGATTGGGTCAGTAAACATCCACATTGGTTTTTACAGACAGATCATCCACCATTTCCAAACCACACATTTAATGGGCCAGATCTTTCTGATGATGAATCGATGAGCGTTTATATCGAAGATGGTTACTGGCAGCAAAGTGATGCCGGCGTATCCTTCAAGCGAGTAGATAAAAACACCGGCCAAGAAACTTTTATTTATCATGGAAATGATGGCACCGGGATGCCCTGGAATGACACAGCCCAATTGAACTTTATGTTGCCGGAAGTTCGCGAAGGTGTTATCCAGACTATTTTGCATGTGGCGCGTATGTTTCCTGTAATCCGTTTTGATGCAGCAATGACGCTGGCAAAAAAACATTATCAGCGTTTGTGGTTTCCTGAGCCCGGCACTGGCGGTGATATTCCAACGCGGGCTGAATATGCCATGACCAAAGCTCAATTCAACGAAATTTTTCCTGAGGAGTTCTGGCGAGAGGTGGTTGATCGCGTTCAACAGGAATGCCCGGATACGCTTTTATTGGCGGAAGCATTTTGGATGATGGAAGGATATTTTGTCCGCTCGCTCGGTATGCACCGGGTTTATAACAGCGCTTTTATGAACCTGCTTAAAGATGAAGAAAATGAGAAATATCGCTTGATGATCCAAAATGTACTGGAATTTAATCCGCAAATAATGAAGCGATACGTAAATTTTATGAATAACCCGGATGAAGAAACTGCCGTTGCACAATTCGGCAAAGAAGACAAGTATTTTGGTGTTTGTATGCTAATGTGCACCATGCCCGGTTTGCCTATGTTTGGTCACGGACAAATTGAAGGGTTCCAGGAAAAGTATGGTATGGAATACAAAAAGGCTTATTGGGATGAATCCATTGATGATGATTTGGTAAACAGGCACCGCAGGGAAATATTTCCTATTCTGAAAAAGCGTAAATTATTTAGTGAAGTAGATAATTTCCATCTATATAACTTTGTTGTAGGTAATTCTCACGTAAATGAAAATGTTTACGTTTTTAGCAATATGTATAATGGCGAAAGGTCATTGGTTTTATTTAATAATGCCTATCAGGAAACAGCAGGCATGTTTAATTTTTCAGTGAACTACAAGGACCAATCAGGAAATTTGAAAAGCGAAAGCCTCGCTAATGCTTTAAAATTAAGCCATGAAGATTCGGTTTATACCATTTTAAAAGAGCATATTTCAGGATTGGAATATTTGCGGAAAAACAGCGAGATAATCGAAAAAGGTTTATTTGCAGAACTTGGCGGTTATAAATACCAGGTTTTCCTGGAAATTGAAGAAGTATATTCTGATTTAGAAAACCCCTATGGCTTGCTAAACGAGAAACTTAATGGAGCAGGAGTCACATCTATAAAAGAAAGATTGCATGAGTTTAAAATAGAGCCTGTTACTCAGCAACTTATTGAATTTTATTCCAACAGGAAAAAATGCATAGATTCCATATTAAATGGATATTCAAAGAAAAAAACAGACTCAATATTTAAATCACTAAATAGTTCCAAAAAGGAAATTTACAATTTTATTGAGTTGGCAAAAGTGGGTTTTGAGAATAAGCAACTTCACACCAATCTTGAGAATTTGGCATGGTTACCGGATTTTTTATATGAGAACTCACTTAATAAAAAAACAGACTTATTTATTAAGGAACATTTTAAGGATGATCGAATTAAGTTAAAGCTAAATTGGTTTTTCACTATTTATTTAAATCGTTATTTGCTTGACTCGATTGATGAAATTGAACGACCGGAATATTATAAATATTGGTTACTTGAAAAAACTTTAAACAAACAAAATACATTCACTGACGATGAATTAGTGATGATAAAACTTTTATCATGTTATGATAATATAACTACCTTTTTACCTGAAACTGTTTTTAAACCTGAAGAAAGAAAAATATTTGAAAACCCGGATTTAAGGAAATTCCTAAAGATCAATACTTTTGAAGAAATAACTTATTTTAACAAAGAGCAGTGGGAAGTTTTTGTAGATATGTTGGCAGGATTTTCAATTATGGAATTTTTTACAATAAAACCCGGTAAAAGCCAAAAAACAAAAACCGTTAACCGTTTATTGAAACGAGTTGAGTTATTAAAAAAAGCGTCACTTAAAACAGGTTTTGAATTAAACAAGATGATTATCCTGTTAACTTCTTCTAAGTAGAAAATGGAGTAAAAGATTATATGCAATATGAAAAGGTCCTTGAACAAATTCCACATCATTTAAAACAATATATTGTTGATCAGCATTATGAGCGATATACTGCCCAGGATCATGCTGTTTGGCGTTATATAATGCGTGTAAATTTAGATTACCTCAAGGATCATGCCCACTCTTCATATTTGGATGGATTGAAGAAAACGGGAATCGGGATAGAGAAAATACCCAATATTGATGAAATGAATGAGGCCTTGCAAAAGATTGGTTGGAAGGCGGTTATTGTTGATGGCTTTTTGCCGCCGGCTGTTTTCATGGAATTTCAGTTTCGGAAAATTTTAGCCATCTCTGCGGATATGCGGACCATTCAGCACCTCTTATATACTCCTGCTCCGGACATTGTTCATGAAGCAGCTGGCCATGCGCCAATTATTGCTGATGATGAATATTCACGATTTCTACAAAAATTTGGTGAATATGGCATGAAAGCATTTTCATCAAAAATAGACATAGAAATTTATGAAGCTATTCGCCATTTATCGATAATAAAAGAATACCCGGAAACAACAAAAGAAGAAATTGATCTGGCGGAAAAAGATCTTAATAACAAATTAGCCCAAAATACAAATCCTTCAGAAATGACATTGCTTTCCCGCTTGCATTGGTGGACAGTTGAGTATGGATTGATTGGAGATTTATCCCAGCAAAAAATTTATGGTGCCGGATTGCTTTCATCTGTTGGAGAAAGTAAAAATTGCTTAAAACCGGCTGTTAAAAAAATCCCCATAAGCATTAACTGTACAAATTATAATTACGACATAACAAACGAACAGCCACAGCTTTTTGTAAATAAAGATTGGCAGGAACTTCTTTCAGTTTTGGAAGAGTTTTCAAATAAAATGTCTTTTCGCACAGGTGGACAAGACGCCATTGAAAAAGCAATAGAATCGGAAGCAGTTTCTACTTATCAATATTCTTCCGGTCTTCAGGTATCGGGAGTTTTTTCTAATTTGATTAAAAATGAGCATGGCCAGCCTGTATATATTTCTACAACTGGCCCGACAAGTTTAGCTTTTGATAACAAGCAATTAGAAAACCATGGCATAACTTATCATGCAGATGGATTTAGCTCACCTGTTGGAAAACTGCTTGGTAAAAAATCGTTGGAAAATTTTTCTAACCAGGATTTGATAGACGCAGGGATTTATGAAGGGCAGAATATATCTTTGGAATTTGAATCGGGTATTAAAGTACAGGGGAATTTGCAATCCAATTTACGAAAAGAAAATAAATTAATTTTATTATCATTTACAGAATGTACAGTCTTAACCCGGGATGGTGATACTTTATTTGATCCACAATGGGGCGTTTACGATATGGCCATCGGAGATTCCATTCCATCGGTTTTCTTTGGAACAGCTGATAAAATCAACCATAATATTTACCCACCTAAATCCGAGAATGTAGCGATCCCAATTAAATATTCTGAAAAAGATAAAGAGCTACACAAGCTTTATGAGGAAATACGAAAAATGCGGGATGAAGAGCAGTCTAATTCTGAAAGATTGAAAGAAATTAGTAAACTGCTTGATGATAATTTTTCAAACGAGTGGCTTCTGCGATTAGAAGTTTTGGAAATATTGAAGAAGAAAAAGATTCTACCAGACCTTCAAAGTGATATAAATAAAACATTCGCATTATTATCAAATGAATCTGGAGAGAAACGGTTGCTAATTGAGAATGGCTTGCAAATCCTAAATGGATAACTCACCAATTAATGGGGCAACATTGTGATCAAAAAAGGTGTCTACATTATCCAGCCTGTTTAAATCCATACGCACAAGTTCTGCCGAGGTATGGTATTCAATTGGATAATTTGGATAAATTTCCGGTGCGCTTTTTAACCTTGGTGGAATGTCCTGAAGCAGTTCTATTAAAAAAAGTGACTGATACAAGTAAGTTCTGGCACTATCAAACTCTCCAAGCTGGGTTAGGCATAATCCCTTAATATGTGTAAACAGGGAAGATGAATTGTTCTGGACAATTGCCAGATTGATGCATTTCAATGCTTGATGGTATTCTTTTTCTTCCAAAAAAATTACAGCTGCAAGGTAGTTAATATATTCGTCGTCCGGGTGCTCTTCATAAACCGATTGAATATAGTTTAAGTATCTCTCACGATAATCTTTCCAAGCATATTTGCTGTTTATTTCAAATACTTTTTGGATTAATTCAGGGCTAACTTCCGTGTGTTTGCCTTCAAGTTGTTCATAAATTGCGATCGTTCTGTCAAAAGAATAAGGTTCGTCATCCATTATATCCGGTGCGTTAGAAGGGGGTTGGTGCAACAGTTTATTAATTTCTTCTTCGTTATTTTTAAGGAATATTTCATTGCCTATTTCAAAGATCAGCGATATCGAATCTAACGTGAAACCAATTCCATACGATTTTTCACAATAAATGTCGTATATTTCCCTTATTGATCGGCGAATATTTTGACGGGTCATAAAAAAATCAATCCATTTTATTTACATTCCTAATTCTATAATCGAGATTTTTTAATAAATATTAATAAAATGAATGAGATGGTTAATTTTACTTACAACAATTTATCTTTGAAATTTGACAATAAACCTATTAAACGGTTATTTTTACACTTGGTTTGGGGAAAAATTAATGCCGGGTAAATCATCGACTATTTTTATAGTCTTACTAATTATTATTATAGTTCAACAACTTATTGCGCAAGATAAGCCAAGTGTTGTCTGGCATGGGGTTGATGAGGGAGAGTGGACAAAACTGTATTTAAAAAACAGTTTGTTTCCACATTCATCCAGGCAGGGTACGCATACCTATAAAGAGCTGGTTTTTACTCAAAGTGTAAATTATAGTGATAGTTCAGCTGTTATTTTTATTCCGCGTGGGTACAAAACGGTTTTAGGTTATAACGATGTTATTGTCCATTTTCATGGCTGGAATAATGAAGCTATAAATGTAATGCACGATTTTGATCTTCTTAACCAGTTATATAATTCTGAAAAGAACGCAATTTTAGTTGTTGCCCAGGGCCCAAAAAATGCAATGGATTCTGCCGGTGGTAAAATTGAGGAACGAAACGGTTTAAAAAAATACATACGTGAAATCCTGTCTAAGCTTAAAGAAGAAAATAAGGTAAATACAAACCGGTTGGGTCAGCTGATAATAAGTTCGCACAGTGGTGGATATCGCCCCGCAATTTTGGGGTTGGTTAATGGCGGGTTGAGGAAAAATATTAAAGAGCTTTATTTGTTTGACTCGTTTTATAGTTTAACCGACATGATTGTTCCCTGGCTAAAGGCAGATAAAGATAACCGATTACGCAGCATATACACAGAAAACCTGGAACCGGAGCATCAAGAATTTTTAAAGCTTATCTCAGCGAATGGAATGATTTATAATAATGTTTTGGCCAAAGAAGTTAAAATAATTTTGAGGCCTTCAAAAGCCTGTCATGATTGTATAATGGATGGTAATTTTGAACAATTGTTAAAAATTAGCCTTTTAAATGATATTGACAGATAACCGATTACGGATAAAGGAGTTAACAATGAACAGCACAATTAAAATAATTTTCATAAGTTTTTCATTGGTTAGTCTTTTGTTTTCACAAGGGAAAATGACAGAATTTAATATTGGCTTATTAGGACCAACAGATGCTGAAAGTGGTTTTTATGGAGGCTTAAACCTTGGCCGAATGGTTGATGAGAATGTTGGTGTAAGTTTAGGTGTTCATGTTTATCATAGCAGCTACACAAAGGAATCAAGGGTAGGTGAAAATAAAGATGGCCAAATTGTGATTTCCGAGACAGCCACAGAGCTTGACCAAAGCGCAACTTTAATCCCGCTCTTTTTTCAGCTTCATTATACAGGTCCAATTACAAATGCACTTGATTTAAAAGTTACGGCTGGAGTGGGTTATGAGTTATTGTGGAATTCCATAACAAATTTTGAGCTCGAAAAAGACGGAACAGATTTTTATAGTGGTTTCGGTTGGAATGTCGGTGCCGGTGTAAGTTTGCCCATCAGTCGTGCATCCGATTTTTACGGCGAGTTGTTTTATCATGGTGGTTCTCCATCCCGTGATGCAGGAAAAACAGAAGAAGGTTTTCCGGTTCGTTCGGAAATTGATATGGGCGGTCTTGGAGTTCGTATTGGCCTGCGGTTATATACTTTTGGGCTGTAAAAGAACTGGGTCATTTTTCAGATTTTAAATTTTGTTTCGGATTACAAGTTTGCTTTAATTAGTTGAAATTATAACGAATTTGTAATTCGATTTTTTTTTAAGCCAATAACAATTCAAAACAAATGCATAAAATAAAAGCCTGCCAGATTAAACAGATTGTAAATTTAAAGACCCTTATTTTTTCTTTGATTTTATTTTCTGCCAGTTCATGTATTCCTCAAAAAAATGAGCCATCACAATCTTCAAATATTCCAACGATTAAAGTTTTATTATCCAAAGTTTCAAAGCAAGATTCACTTAGTTTCAGTGGCACATATTTTTTAGAAACAGAAGAGGCCCGGTACGAATTTGGCTCATCAAACAATAAGGTTTATATCCAGTCCATAAAAGATGGTTATAAAATCTATAATGAAAAACGGCTCTTTCTATTCCGGAAAAATGATAAGGTACATTTCATCCCAGAAAACAATAGTTCTGTCATAAAACATAGTAAAAAAGAATATTCAGGAAACCTTTCCATATTAAAAGAAGACTCAACAAATCTATACCTGATAAATCATCTTGATTTGGAATCATACCTGCAAGGCGTTGTTCCGGCTGAAATTTTTACAAACAATGCAGAACAAATGGAGGCTGTTAAAGCACAGGCTATTTGTGCAAGAACATATGCGTTAAAAAAAATGGAAAACCGAAAAAACAAATCATATCATGTTTATGCAGATATTCGGGACCAGGCTTATGGTGGAGCAGGACAAAAAACAAAGCTTGGAAACCAGGCTGTACTGGAAACGATAGGCAGTGCTTTGTTTTTTGATAACAAACTTGCGGATGCTTATTTCCATGCATCTTGTGGTGGCGTTTCTGAAGAAGCCAACAGTGTTTGGGAAGGTCCTGAAACAGCTTATTTAAAATCACAGCAAGATATTGTTGGTAAAGAGTTTGCTGATTTGGAATCACCATATTTTCGCTGGACGATGGAAAGAGATGCTGCTCAGCTGGATTCAATGTTTAACAACAAATTCAATATTTCTTATCTTAATAAAACCGTGCAGGATACAATGGACATCCCATTCAGGATGTTTGTAAAAGAAAGAAGTGCCAGCGGCCGTGTTACAAAACTGGCTGTTAATTACGGAACAGATAGCCAGGAACTTTCGGGTTATGAAATACGTCGTTTTTTGGGCTGGCCAATTGGGAAACTATTGCCAAGCACACTCTTCAAACTATCTGCCAGCGATTCTACATTTATTATAAATGGTGCCGGAAATGGACACGGTGTTGGTATGTGCCAGTATGGGGCGATGTATAAAGCTCAAAAAGGTTTACAATATTATCATATTTTACAAAGTTATTACCCTGGTACAGTTTTAAGAAAAGTGTATTAAAACAAGTTTCTATTAAGGATTTTATGATTCATCAAAAAGTACTTTTATTTTTAACAGCCCTTTTTATTATGGTCGCCTGTAATCCGCAAGGTATAAGGCGTTCCAGATTGCAGGGTAACCAAACCGAGGCACAACCGGATAGCTTTTTATATTATCAACCTATGGCAATTAATGATCCGTTTTTGGATAGTTTAAAATCGGGAAACGATAAAGAAGAATCTGTAAAAGTTCGCTTAATTCCACCGCCACCGCCTCAACCACCTACAACCAAGCAAGTAGAAGGTTTTCGAATCCAAACATTTGCAGGTTTGGACTCCGTCAATGCCCTGGCTTCAATTGAAAAATTGAAAACGATGGTAAATGATTCGATATATTTTTTTAAAGATAAAGGATTACATAAAATCCAATTTGGTGATTTTATTTATCGAAATGATGCTGACTTGAAAGTTCTGGATATCCGGAAATTTGGGATAAGCGGAGCATGGGTTGTGGCAACTCTTGTAAATGTCCCGGTTGACACATCAAGCAAACAGGCGGATGTTGATTCTGTCGGGCAACAACCAGATGCACCTTTTAAGATACAGGTTTTAGTTACATCAGATTTCTTAAAAGCTCAGAGCCTTATAGTAAAGCTTCAGGCTCAGTTTAACCAGGAGAGTTACTTTAGCTCAACGGATAAATTGCATAAAATTTATCTTGGAAAATTTACAAATCGCTCAGAAGCAGAAAAGGTATTGGACCAGGTGAAAAAATCGGGTTATCCCGATGCATGGCTGGTTTATAAAAAACTATGATTCAAAAATTTTATTATAACTACAAAGATGTTTTAAAAGCACCGCGAATTGCAATTGGACCTCAACGGATCTATATCGCAACATTAGGTGTAGGAGCTGCCCATGTGGTTTATTTTTTATTTAGCTACCTGGCACTTGTAATGACGGGATTTGAAATAGAAAATATTTGGTCGCAGTACGGTCTTTTCCCAATTATATTTAAGTTTAGCTTAACGCAAAGCGCAACTTTTGTAGGCTGGATGGGAATAATTGTTACAGCCTTTATTGTCCTTTTAACAAGTACTTCCGTATCACGTGCGGTTTACATGTATTTACGCGATAATTATTTCTACACAAGTAAGCAGGCCATTTTTTTTGCTTTTAAGAAAAGTAAATCAATCATTTCAATTTACCTGACATTTCTCTTCCTGATATTACCATTTATTTTTGGAGCTGCAATAATGGCTATCCTTGGGCGCTTGTCCTGGATTGGTGAAATATTAAATGCCTTTGCAACTTTGCCATATATTTTTGCTGGGATGGTGCTTGTTTTTATAACGATTTGTTTTATTCTTTCCTTTTTTCTCGGGCCGGCAATTATTGCTTCTTCGGAAGAAGATGGTTTTGGTGCGGCGGTTCAAAGTATGCACCTTACCTGGGGACAGCCATGGCGGTTAGCCTCATACGGTCTTCTTACTCTTGCTTTATTGATTGTTGGTATTGTCACTTTTATGTTTGTACTTAAAATTGGGCTTATTATTTATTCGATTTTGTTTATGCCGCTTATGCATTCACTGGCACCAATTTTGAATAATGCGTTATACTATGTGGAAGTTTCAATTGGCGGGCTTGATATGATCATTCGCGATCTTATCGGATCAGGTGGAGCAAAGGTTCTTTATTTAAAGCAGCATTATGTCCCTGTAGAACTTACTACATCAAAATCAATTGCATCTTCAATTGTGTACTTTTTCTTGATGGTTGCCGGATATATGACCATTGGCTATGGCCAGGCAATTGTAAACTCCGCACTGACTATGTCTTATGTAATATTTGAGATGAAGCTAACCGGAAAGAGCCTGTTAAAAAGGCAAGACAGCGAGCTGGCTGAGGATAAAGAGGCTTTTGAGTTTAATACTGAGGCTAACACAAAGAATTTAGCAGATTCTGAAAGTGGCGATAAATAGTTTTCAGGTTAAAAACTCAAAGTATGCTTTTATTTTCCCGATAACTTCTAAGTTGCAAATAAGGAGAAGAGATGGGACTGAATATTGAAATAAAAGCACGCTGCAAAAACCACAAAACAATTGAAGAAGTAATGCAGAAAATGAACTTTCCTTTTGAAGGTTCAGAAGTCCAGACCGATACATTTTTTAATGTTCCTCATGGCCGGTTGAAAGTACGAGAATACAATAACAAGACTGCCGTCCTAATCCCTTATATTCGCCCTGATGTAAAAACCCCACGCGCCTCGGACTATGTTCTGTTAGATATCAAAGAACCAAATCAAACAATTGATATTCTTGAGAGTATGTTTGGAATTCGTTTAGTGGTGGAAAAAAATCGTAAAATTTATCATTATGATAACATTCGCGTTCATCTCGACTCAATTGAAGAATTAGGAACTTTTATTGAGCTGGAGGGTGTTGTGACAAAGTCAGATCAACGTGAAGAAACCCTTCAGAAAGTAGAGTTATTAATGGAGCTATTTGAAATAAAAGATAACGACATTGTTTTGAACGCTTATGTCGACTTAATCGAAAAAATGAAATTGGATAAATAAATGATCTCTAAATTACAGCAATTATTTAAAAATGTAACTCAAAATGAAGCAGAAGAGAAGAATAATAAATTAGAAATAGCAACATCTGTTTTGTTTCTGGAACTTGCTTATGCAGATTTTAACATTGCCCCTGAAGAAGAAAAGCATATGCACAAAAGCATAGAAGATTTTTTTTCTTTATCAAGTGAAGAAGTAAAAGAACTGGTTGAGCTGGCACGTGAAAAAAGGGATGACCGCAATGATATTTGGCTTTTTACAGACCAGATTAAACAAAATTTCAGTAGAGATGATAAAATTAGAATTTTAGAAATGCTTTGGGAACTTGTTTATGCAGATGGCCATATGGATAAATATGAAGAAGCCTTAATGCGTAAAATAACTCCTTTGCTTGGCTTATCACATGCTGAAATGATTCAGGCAAAATTAAAAGCAAAAAAATAATATGAGTTTGTTAAAAGACCAAATAACTCCGTTAACTGACGAAGACAAAAAGAAGCTTCTCGAAATATCAAGGCAAACTTTAAATGACTATCTTACAAACTATGAGCGACCCAAATATAAAGTTTATCTCCCAAATTTGTTAAAGCCAAGACCGGTTTTTATAACATTACGAGATCGTAAAACAAATGACCTCCGTGGATGTCGAGGTGGAACAAAGGCAGAGTCGCCTTTAATGGAAGCTGTTATTAAAATGACTATTGCATCCGCAACTGACGATCCGCGCTTTTCTCCCTTAATACTTGAAGATGTACCCGAAACGAAAATTGAAATAAATGCTTTAACTCCTTTACGACGCATTAAACCGTACGAAGTACAGGTCGGCAAGCATGGCTTGATGATTGTAAAGGATTTGCATGCCGGGCTTCTTTTACCACAAGTGCCTGTTTCATTTGGCTGGAACCAAAAGAAGTTTTTAAATCAAGTTTGTATAAAAGCTGGTTTGCCACCACAAACCTGGCGCGAAGAAACCGGCGTTAAACTTTTTGGTTTTGAAAGTGAAGAGTGGGGAGAAGAATAGAATTGGCTTAACAAAATGATGCCATCGTTCTAAACGATGGCATCAATATAAAAGTTTAGATAATTACGCTTTTGCTTTTACTTCTTCAATCATTTTTGGTACAACGTCAAACAAGTCTGCAACTATCCCATAGTCCGCTACTTTAAAAATAGGAGCTTCTGGGTCTTTATTTATTGCAACAATATATTTCGAAGAAGACATTCCTGCTAAATGTTGAATAGCTCCGGAAATTCCAACTGCAACATATAAGCTTGGGGCAACTGTTTTGCCTGTCTGCCCAACTTGTTCATCATGTGGACGCCATCCTGCATCAACTGCAGCACGGGAAGCACCATTTGCTGCGCCAAGAGCTGAAGCAAGATCTTCAATAAGGTGCCAGTTTTCCGGGCCTTTCATTCCACGCCCGCCGGAAACAACAATATCTGCCTCAGTTACATCCAGTTTTCCTTGTGCACCGGAAATAATTTCTTTTACAACCGTATTAAAATCCACATCGCTGGCAACTGTTTCAACCGAAGCGCTAGCTGCATTTTCTTCTGCGGCATATACATTTGGACGTACAGTTACTATCTTTTTGGCTGAAGTTAGTTTAATTGTTGCCTGCACTTTTCCTGCATACATGGGCCTGACGATTTTTAAATTGTCCCCATCCATTTCAACCTGGGTGCAATCGGTTGCCATAGCGCCATTAACTCTTGCTGCAACTCTTGGTGCCAAATCTTTACCCATTGCTGTTGCACCTAAAAATAGAACATCAGCACCTTGTTTGTCCATCGCATCTGCTAAAACTTTAGCATAACCATCAGGTGAATAATCTGCCAGTTTATCACTTTTATAATGAGCTACTTTTTCAGCACCATATTTGCCAAGTTCTTCAGCATCAACATCATTTCCAATTATAGCACATTCAAAATCAAGCCCAAGTTTTTTAACCAGTGAAACGTTCTCAAAGGCAATTTTTCTTAACTTTCCATCTTTGTGTTCTGCAAAAACCAATGCTTTCATTGATTGTTTTCCTTTCAATTTTTTTATTTTCTTTTAATAAAATTGTCATGCTGAGGAACGAAGCATCCCATTGAGGAAATAGTTTTTTGAAAAATTGGGATTCTTCGCTGCACTGTGTTTCGCTCAGAATGACAGGTTATAGCAAATTAAATGACCTTTGCTTCTTCATTTAATAAACGAACTAACTCAGGAACAGCATCTGCACTATCGCCTACAATTTTCCCGGCAGACTTTTCCGCGGGATAATTATATTCAACAATCTCTAGCTGGCCATCAACCAGGCTTGCATCTTTTGCTTCGATTTGAACTTTTTTTGCACCCATAATTCCCTTCAAAGAAGCATAGCGTGGTTCATTTAATCCACGTTGTGTACTAATAATGCAAGGCGTTTGGCATTCAACAACTTCATGGGCACCTTCAATTTCACGTTCGGCAGTAACTTTTCCACCGTCCACAGCTAATTTAATTACAACATTCACAGCAGGAATATCCATTTTTTCTGCCAATAAAGAAGCCATTTGTGTGTGGTCATCATCAATAGCCTGTTTCCCGGTAAAAATCAGATCATAATTGCCTTCTTTTAAAACGGAAGCCAGGGCTTCTGCAGTAACAGATGGATCAGAAGGTGTAGAATCGGTTTTTATATGAATGGCATTTTTTGCACCCATTGCCAGGGCGCTGCGAATGGCAGATGTTACCCTGTCCGGGCCAAGTGAAATTATAGTTATATTTTCAGGATCAGTTAATTTTAATGCTTCTTCAACACCAAATTCATCATAAGGATTTAAGATAAAATTAATATCATTTTCAACGATTGATTTTTTGTCATCGCTGATTTTTACTTTGGTCTCTGTATCGGGAACTTGTTTGATACAAACTGCAATGTTCAATGTTATTCTCCTTTATAAATTTATATTTTTTACCAAAACTTTTTTTATTTTGATGATTCTATCATGCCCAACAAATTGCTAATAATAGAATCATTATATGCATGATCAGGAATATACAAACTTTCTAATCGTAATAAAACTACTCTGTCATGAAAGGAAATTCTTTTTCTTCAGTTATTAATTCGGCAATTTCTTTCATCTCTTCATCATTGTTTTTATCTACCATAAGCAAGTTTCTTCTTGCTCTGCGCCAGGCCTGCTCACAAAAGGTATTACAAATCTTGATTTCCTTATCACATTTTTCGGCACCTAACTCATCAATGCGGGTGTTTACCCTGGAGATTGTAGCAATCATTGCATATAAATCAATGGCAGCATCAGCCAGGCGGGTAGTGATCATTTCGCGGTACATAATATTTTTGCCATGCTCAATTAAAACGCGTTCCGATGCAAAACGCAGGTTCTTTGCGTAATTCTCAAACTGTGTTTTAGAGTTTGTCAAAGAAGGATGCACTTCACGGATACGATCTGTCAGAACTTTGCCTTTAATCCAATCTGTGGCGTAATCTGTTAACAAACCAAAACCTTTGATTGGATCCTTTAATGCCTTACCAATTTTTTTCAAATATTCGCCACGTTCCTGCACACCAGACAAAGCAATAAACAGGCGTAAAATTTCATTGGTGCCTTCAAATATTTGGTTAATTCGGCAATCGCGCACAATACGCTCGTAAGGATATTCTTTCATGTAGCCCAAACCACCGGCCATTTGCAGGCACTCATTTACACCTTTCCAGGTAATATCGGTTGCAAAAACTTTGCACATGGCACTTTCTAACGAGTAATCCAAATCGCCCCGGTCAACAAGCCCTGTCGTCAGGTAAGTCATACTTTCCGCAGCATATAATTCAATCGTAATTTGGGCAACTTTTTCTTTCATTGCCTCAAATTCTGCAATAGTTTTACGGAATTGTTTGCGCTGTGTGATCTGATCCATTGTGTGTTTTAAGATGTATTTCAATCCACCAAGGCTTCCACCTGCAAGTCCAAGTCGTCCTGAATTCAACACTTCCATGGCAATTTTAAAGCCTTTGCCGCGTTCGCCGATTAAATTTTCGATAGGCACTTTTACATCTTCAAAAAATATTTCCGTTGTAGATGAACCCTTAATACCAAGTTTGGATTCTTCTTTTCCTTTTGAAACGCCTCCTAAATCTGTTGTGACTATAAAGGCAGATATTTTTTCCTTGGTTTCACCATTTATCTCAACATCCTCTTTGGCAAACACCGTGAAAAAATCCGCGATTCCACCATTTGTGATCCAAAGTTTGCTGCCGTTTAAAATATAATAACCATTGGCATCATCCCGCACAGCCTTGGTTTTGATCCCCGAAGCATCCGATCCGGCGCCAGGCTCTGTTAAACAAAAAGCACCAATCAATTCACCGGTAACCAGTTTTGGTAAAAATTTCTTTTTTTGCTCTTCCGAGCCAAACAAATTTAGTGCTTTTATGCCGATGGATTGATGCGCCCCTACGGTCAACGAGGTCGACCCATCCACTTCGCTTATGGCGGAAAGCATTTTTGTAAACCCGCTGGAACCAAGCCCAAAACCATCATATTTTTCAGGCGTGTTTAATCCAAAAAAACCAAGTTCTTTTAATCCGTCAATTACTTCATCTGGAATTTTGGCATCAAGGTCAATTTGCTCAGCATTAATTTTATCATTTGCAAATTTGTTGAATGACTCGATAATCATTTTAATATTTTCGGCTTCTTCCGTATCCATTTTGGGATAAGGAAAAACCAGGTCTTCCATAATTACCCCGCTAAAAAGGGCTTTCGAAAAACTGGGTTTTATTTCTGACATAACAGACTCCTGTACTTCTTCAGTCTGTCATTCTGAGCGAAACAAAGTGCAGTGAAGAATCCCCCAAAATAAAGGTTGAGAAAAAGGGTGCTTCTCCTGAAAACAACAGGCTCAGGATGACAACATCATTATTGTTTTTTATAAAAAAGACCTTCTTTGTCTTTTACTTTAACAAGATAATCGGATGGCTTAAAACGGCTGCCAAATTTTTTCTCAAAAGTCGTCAAAGCTGAGACAACTTTTTCAAGTCCTTCACTATCAGCAAATTTTAAAAGTCCGCCGCGGAATGGTGCAAAACCGGTTCCGAAAATCATGCCAATATCAACATCACGTGCGGTTGAGGCAATGCTATCTTCAAGGCAACGCGCTGCTTCATTTATCATCGGGTAAACCATACGCTGTTGAAGCTCATCAGTATTAAGCTCGCTTTTTTCAGAAAACTTGATGAATGTTTCGACCATTGGATCATAAACTTTTTTGCGGCCTTCATACTTATAAAAGCCAAGGCCATTTTTCTTACCAAGCCGACCTGCTTTAACCAGGTTGTCTAAAAGGTCAGACTCAGCCATACGATCGGCCATAGATTGCTGCAATATTTTGGCTACCTTCGCAGCAACGTCAATCCCGACTTCATCAAAGAGTTCGATCGGTCCCATGGGCATACCAAATTTTTTCATGGCGTGGTCAAGCTCCTGGATGGAGTGTCCTTCCTCCAATAATGAAACGGCTTCAACCATATATGGCATTAACAAGCGGTTTACCAAAAATCCGGGACCATCATTCACAACAATTGGAGTTTTACCGGTTTTTTTGCAAAGTTCAAAAATTGTCGCAACTGCTTTATCACTTGTATCTTTTCCACGGATAACTTCCACCAGCGGCATTTTGTGTACCGGATTAAAAAAGTGCATTCCGGCAAAACGTTTTTTATTCTTCAAAGCAGGCATCATGTCGTTAATCAACAGGGAGGATGTGTTGGAGGCAATAATCGCATCCTTTGAAACGTGCTTTTCAAGATCGGCTAATACCATTTTTTTAATATCCAGATCTTCAACAATTGCTTCCACAACAAGATCGGTACTTTGAAAACCTGTGTAATCCGTTGTACCACTAATACGTAACATAATTTCGCGGTATTTTTCTTTTGTGAGCCTGCGCCGTTTAACTTTCTCTTTTAAAACGCTCGCTGCCTGCTGATATGCTTTCGCCACGGCATCATGATTGATATCTTTTACACGCACATCAATATCTTTTGCAGCAAAAAGCTGGGCAATTCCTCCGCCCATAACACCCGCTCCAAGTACGGCCGTCTTTTTAACATCATCTGTTGAAACGGTTTTCTTCCCGGTGCCATTTTCCTTTTTAATTTCTTCGGTCCAAAGGAAAATCTGAACCAGGCTTTTGCATATTGGTGATGCAACTAAATCACCCAATGCACGGGCTTCAATATCCAAGCCTTCTTCAAAGGACATACCTACTGTTTCTTTTAAAACTTTCAAAATGCGCAGTGGAGCAGGGTAATGGCCGCCGGACTTTTTCATTACCATTTTTTCTGCTTGCGAAAACATCAGGTTGCGGCCAACGGCGGTTTTTTCTAAAGCGGCACTTGCCAATCCTTTTGGATTTCGGCGTTTAATAATTTTTGCTGTATTGCTACTCATTATTTCATTGGCAAACTCGATGGCTTTATCAAGCTCCCATTCTCCGGCAATAATTTTATCAATCACACCTGCGCGGTAGGCGCGTTTGGCGTTTAGGTTTTTGCCGGTAAGGATAATGTCAAGCGTGCGCTGCAGACCAATTAATCGCGGAAGTCTTTGTGTGCCACCCCAACCGGGCAAGATTCCAAGGTTTACTTCGGGTAAGGCAATTTTTGTAGCAGGGCTATCTGTGGCAATACGATACGTACAAGCCAGGCTTAGTTCTGTTCCACCGCCCATACAAGCCCCGTTTATAACGGCTACAGTCGGGAAAGGCATTTTGGAAAATTTATCAAAAACAGTTTGACCACGAAGCGCAATTTGATAGCCAATTTCAGGATCGGTCAAATCTTTTATTTCGTTGATATCGGCACCGGCGATAAAAACCGGGCTTTTTTTGCCATTCATTATCAGCAGGCATTTGATATCCTCATTTTTTAAGTTGTCGGTTTTTTGTTCCAACTCTTCCATAACGGGAGTAGAAAATTTATTGACCGACTCTCCGGGAACATCAAAATACAGGATGCCAATCCCGTCGTCTCTTTTTTCAAATTTGAATGCATTTTTCATTTTATGACCTTTTACATTTTTACTGTTGTCGGCAAGGTAGGATTGCTCTCCGAGCAAGAAAAATTACGCTGTCATGAGTCAGCTCCTACCTCAAAAAGATTGTCATTCCGAGTTGTTTTTGCGAGGAATCCTATCAGCGAAAGCAAGATCATTAATCATGGGATTCTTCACTTCGTTCAGAATGACATCTAAACATTAATTCATCCTCTCTAAAATAAATGCAGCTCCTTGCCCGCCGCCAACGCACAGCGTGGCAAGCCCAATATTTTTATCACTGTTTTTTAGTTCGCGTAAAAGTGTATGCACCAACCTGGTCCCCGATGAACCCACAGGATGACCAAGTGCAATCGCACCACCATTAACATTTAAAATTTCGGGATTGATGGCACCAAGCGCCTTATCCATATCAAGGTATTTTTTGCTGTGTTCAGCTGACTCAAAAATGCGCATATTGGCAATAACCTGTGCGGCAAAAGCCTCATTAATTTCAACGCGCTCAATATCTTTCATGGTCATGCCGGCTTTCTCGAGGGCAAGTTTGGTGCTGTATGCTGGTCCAAGCCCCATTCTTTTGGGATCGAGTCCGGCGTAAGCAAAGGATTTAATCCGGCCGATTGGTTTATAACCCATTTCTTTGGCTTTCTCTTCTTCCATCACTAACACAACCGCAGCGCCGTCTGTAATCTGGCTGGCATTTCCGGCTGTGACTGTGCCGTTGTGTTTATCAAAAACCGGACGTAATTTTGTTAAAGCCTGCATATTTTGTCCTTCACGGACACCATTATCAGAGTCTAATACTTTCTCATATTTAGGCGGTATGGAAACCGGCATAAGTTCATCTTTATAGAAACCATTTTTCTGAGCTGCTTCGGCGCGATTATGGCTTAGCATTGCAAACTGATCCTGCTCTTCACGGCCAATTTTAAACTCACGTGCCAGTAATTCGGCTGTATCGCCCATATTCATTCCACAAAATCCATCTGTTAAACCAAGCTGCAATCCAACAACCGGTGTTAAAAATTTCATTTTAAATCCGGCCATGGTGCCAACTTTTTGTCCCATAGAGCGTGCTTTAAACATTGAAGCAAACCAGCGTGTTGCGGCTTCATTCCAAATAAGTGGAATCTTAGTCATACTTTCCACGCCACCGCTTAAAAACATGTTTCCATCGCCAGCTTGAATGCGGTACCAGGCATCAGAAATGGATTGCATTCCGCTGGAGCAATTGCGCTGAACTGAAAAGGCCGGTACTGCTTCGGGAACACCAGCAAGCAATGCAATGTTGCGCGCAATATTAGTAGCCTCGGGTGGCTGGGCAACATTCCCGATAATCACCTCATCAAGCTCTGCAGGATTTAATTCCATTCGCTCCAAAAATTCTTTTAGTAAAATACCACCTAATTCATGCGCCGGGATACTGTTATAAGCTGTTCCCATTTTGGCATAGGGTGTCCGTAAACCATCTACGATTACAACATTCTTCATAAGGGACCTCAATTTATTGGAAGATTTATAATTGAATATTGAAAATTACAAGCGTTTTCATTTATGATTTTCATTTTTTTAAACAGGGCAATATCAAAAAACAAACTATATTTTTTCAGAAAAACATTCCTGGTTGAGAGTTCGGCTTAATCTACGAAATTTTTCCTGATTTAATAGTAAAAAGCGTAACATGATTTTAGAAAATGCCATAATATTTTCGGCAAATTGTTTGACATGCATAGTATTTTTTTAAAAATATATGACTCACTAATAAATTCAAAATAAAAAATTTATAGAACTGGAATTTTTGATTAGCAAAGACAATCCTGAAAACAGTTGTCTAACGATAAGAATATTGGATTTTCCAAAACGGATTCTTATATTAGTAGAAAACAATTTAGTTAGGTAGATCATGAAAAAATATATTTTTTCACTATTATTGATACTAACTCTTCTCTCGGCAGATGAAGGACTAATAAATTCTTCTGGAGATAAAGCAGTGGCAAATGGAAATAAAGTTACTGTAGAGGTTTCAAATCTCGGTTCATTTTCGTCTCCGGGAAATAGGGTCACTGATTTTGTATGGAATGGTTTGGGCTATGCATATGAGTTTGGCATGTTTGTCGGTGCAGAGGTGCCTGTTCCTGAGGGCAGCCATCCGGATGCTAAATTTATTGACGGGGAATGGAGGGCACACATAATTTCAGATGGATTAAAATCCTCTGGGGAAATTTCAGGTGATTTAACCATGCGCTGGGGTTGGCAACCTATTGTTGAATCATCAATCAGTGGGTTGGAATATCTTGATAAAGCCTCTCAATTTTTGGCAAGTAGTAATGATCGTGATTATAATGGAGATGGCAAACCTGATAGTTGGCCTGCTTCCTGGGATAATGTCTGGCCGGGCAAATGGCGTGAGGGTGAAATTTTGGGTGACCAGGAAATAATTTACGGCATGGATGACAGGGACAACCTTGAGTTTGAATATTATCCTTTCCCTGAGGATTCTTCTCGAAAAGGATTGGGTATCGAGGTAGAAACACGCGTAGTACAATATGCATCAAGTTTATATGAAGATGTACTATTTGCCGTTTATGAAATCAGCAATGTAAGTGAAAAAGATTTGAATAAGGTCTTGATTGGATTTTGGGGCGATCCACATATTGGTGGCCCTGATGACTGGCGCGATGATTGGGCAGAGTATGATAAATCAACAGGTTTGGCGATGGCATGGGATGAAGATGGATTTTCATTAAATGACGCAAATATTACACCGGGGTATTTTGGCCTTTCATTTATGCAAACACCTGGTAATGCATCTGATGGAATTGATAATGATGGTGATGGGTTAATTGACGAAAGCCAAACCAATGGAATTGATGATGATGCTGATTGGAACAGCAATTTAGATGATTTGGGTGGAGATGGTTTGCCGGGAACAGGTGATGCCGGAGAAGGCGATGGTATCCCTTCTTTAGGCGAACCAAATTTTGAGTTATTGGATGTTGATGAAGTTGATATGATTGGCACAACTTCCTTTGCCCAACCTGGCTTTTCCGGGCTAAGTATAAGTGATGATGAGAAAATGTGGACAGAGTACCTTATCCCCAATAACTATGATACTACGGAAAGCGCAGGAGATTATATTTTTTTACCTGCAAGTGGATATTTTAACCTACCGGCACGGAGTACCATTCATGTAGGTGTTTCATTCATATTAGGTGAGGATAGGGAAGACCTTATTTTAAATCATCGTTATGCTCAAAAATTATATAATAGCCGTTTGGGCGGATTAACATCGAATGTGAGTTCTGTTTTAACTACTGTTGATAGTGGCACTGTTTTTGAGAGTGAAATTCCTTTAACCTGGGAAACAGAAAATCTGCCGGATGATACGGAGATACAATTTTTGGCAAAAACAACAAATGATATCTGGTATTCTATTGGAAGAGATACGTCTAACACCGGTTCAATTATTCTCGATGTTTCTACATTAGAAAGCTCAGCTTTTTATACAATGCAAAATATTGCTATTTCTTCTTCAGCGTTTGGAAAGAAAAACTCACCTTTATTTACAATTGACAATTCCGGCGAAGAAAATATTGCCCCGGAAATTGTACCCACACTCCAAGATGGAACCACCATATCGGGCGACTTTTTATTAACTTGGCTTGCCGCTGATGTAGATGGAGATATGTTTGATATTCAAATATCAGTTAATTCTGATCTCGCCAATGAAACGTTTAATGCAAGCGGAAATACCTTCATTTTGCCAACTCAGAATTTTCCAAATAATTATTATACAATTTCTTTCAAAATATCTGACCATAGCG
The DNA here is from genome assembly GCA_013112635.1 of Calditrichota bacterium. Taxonomy (NCBI): domain Bacteria; kingdom Pseudomonadati; phylum Calditrichota; species Calditrichota bacterium. The sequence continues at coordinate 100,601 of JABFGF010000003.1, forward strand.
ATGAAAGGATGGAAACACGTAAGGTCTTTATTAAAAATGACAATGTAAGTTTAGATTCGACTTTGATTAACCATATAAGCGGAGCAGCAACCGGAAGTGTGTTTGCATCTGTCTTGGATGAATCAGAACTTACCGGGCATATTTATAAAATTATATTAAATGACCAAAACCCTAAAGAAATAAAATACTCTGTTATCGATTCTACTAACGGAGATACATTGGTTTCAGGTAACGATATTGAGATTTTACCAAGCTATGGATTTCTTTTCGATGGGATCAGTCTTTCTTTTAAAAATGATGATTTTGCTATAAATGAAAATAAAACCGGTTGGAAAGAGGGATCTCAATCAGATGTTCAAGTTTCTGTCTTGCGAGAGTATAACTATCCTGAAGTTCAGGTAGATTACGATATTTTGTTTTTTGACCATATAGTAGACACAGGTATTTTAGGAAATACGGTTCCATTTGAAATTTGGAATACAACTCAAAATCAAAAATCAAAATTTGTGGTTACAGACGTAAATTCAAATGGCACATGGGATTTGGGTGAAACCGTTTTAATATTAGAAAATGGAGAAACACCAAATCATATAAATTGGCAAATTATTTTTACAGATGATAGCACTGGAATAGCACCACAAAGCGGGGATATTTTTCAGTTAATTACTACAAAGTCTTTTTCAAATTCGGATGTTTATATTTTAAACACAACAACTTTGGGTCTCAAAAAAGATCAAGGCAAAATTGCCAAAGGTTTTGAGCTATTTCAGAACTACCCAAACCCATTTAATGGCAAGACTACCATTTCATTCCAACTAAAGAAAACTGATCGAGTTAAGCTTGAAATTTTTAACATACTTGGGCAGCGGGTTTTTAGTAAAGAATTAGGAAAGTTCAATCCGGGAAAACACCTTTTTGTTTGGGATGCAACCAATAATCAAAACCAGGTATTGTCATCAGGTGTATATTTATATCGAATTAAAACCGGGAAACGTTTTAGCAAGGTTAACAAGCTGGTTCTAATGAAGTAGTTTTTCAATATTTTAAATGATTAATCTGTAAGAGATTTACTCTGGTATTTCGAAACCTTTTTGGCATCCAAAAGCGCTTTCCAGGCGGTAACAGTTTTTGGTTCTTCTGGCGTTGAAATGGTTTCATCAACCAGGTCTACAATTTTTTGGAAGGGAATTTTTTCACGGCCTTTTACAAACAAGCCACGAACCATGGCAACCGCATGTAACTTTTCACCCGATTTAAACTCTTGCCGAATATACCAATATTTTTCATCCCAAAAAATCATACGCGAATGAAGATGAAATCTTTGGAACGGTTTTATTTCTTTAAAATATGAGATTTCCACTGATGTTGCTATTGGCAGGAATTTGTTTTGATGGATTTTTTTTATTAATCCAGCCTGCCCAATTAAGTGTGAGCGGCCCAGATCCATAAAGGAAAGATAGCGTGCATTGGTGACATGCATATTATAATCACAGTCCAATGGCCAGGCGCGGAATTGCATAACCGATTCATCTAAAGGATGTTTTTTCTTAATAAAGAAAAGAGATAACACTAATTTTAAAAAACGAAAATATAGATTCATGGTAACTATTTGAACTAAAGGTTTATTGGATTATTGGAATGATGGAATAACTTTTGGTTACAAATTTTCATTAGCCCATTGTTTCAGTATTCCCATTTATCTGTTTCATTTTATTTTACCCCAGATAAGCAAATGGCGGTCGCTGGCAATTTCCACATTTAAATAATCCAGCTTCTCTTGTTTTAGCTGTTCGCGGATTTCGTCTGGCTCAAAGGCTGCCAACAATGAGTTGTAAAAATCCATCCTTAAAACAGTAGGCTCTGTTGCCGAATATTGGTTTACAATGTTTTTTGCGGCTTCTTTGCTTTCCGGTCGTCTTAAATCCATTATCAGGATTGATGTATCCTTTTGTGAGTACTCTTTTACTGCCTGCCAAAAATATTGCGGTTCATGCAAATGGTGCAGTAGGCTGTTGCTGATAAGAGTATCATATTTTGCGACAGGTAATTTTACACCAGGAATAAATCCTTTAATAAATTTTATTCGCTGATTTAATTTTTCATCATTTTCAATGATTTTTTTGCCATGGGTCATCATTTCTTCTGCGCCATCAACCCCATGAATTATCATGTTTGGGAATGATTTTGCAAATCGCAACATAATGTCACCAGGACCACAGCCGAGGTCCAATGTGTTTCCATCTCCGCTGAAATCTGGGAATTTGTTATTAAAAAGTTCTAAAAAAAGGCTGTTTGAGTTTTCAAAATCTGCAGATGCATAGGCCTCAGCCTGTTCCGCGTTGTCCATTAATTCAGGTTCAGCGAATCTTTTCATGTATTCCTTTTACATTATGAGTATTCAAGTTATCCTTTCTAAAAACATTTTCCAAAAGGAATTAGCCAACATTTAGTAAGATCATATTTTCGATGAATTAATAAGATATGTAACTTTAAAAATAAAATACATCGAATAGATAAATTGAAATTTAAGGAGAATAAAATGCCACAAGTAAAAGCTGTTCATATAAAAGGTGTAACTTTCATGGGTGTGGGTGATAGTAAAAGCTGGGTACCAATGGATGGTCCTGAAACATTTGGCGGATCTGATTCCGGTGTGCGTCCGAAAGAGTTAATTTTGCATTCATTGGCGGGCTGTACGGGAAGTGATGTTGCATCAATCTTAACAAAGATGCGCGTACCATATACAAAATTTGAAGTACATGTAAGTGCTGATATGGCGGATGAGCATCCAAAAGTTTATACAAAAATGGAAATTGTTTATAAGTTTTGGGGAGAGAATTTGGACACATCCAAACTTGAAAAGGCAATTGATCTTTCTGAAAACACCTATTGTGCTGTTAATGCAATGTTAAGTAAGGCTTTACCGATTACAACAAGATACGAGGTTAATCCGGCGTAATAATCTAACATTTTTCAATAAAAAAAGGTGTTCATTTTTGAATGCCTTTTTTTGTGATTAATATTTGGTTTTGTCCAATTAATATCTTTAATTTGTATAAGTTTGTTTAGATTCCGAATTAACTACTTAATTAAGGATATCATGTTTAAAAAATTATTATTAACTTTTTCGTTTGCCCTATCCGGTATACTAAATGCCCAGGTTACAGGGCTTTCCGATTGGACAGTTTTTGTCGATCCGGGGCATAGTCAAACTGAGAACACGGGCATCTACAATTATTCTGAGGCGCATAAAGTTTTGAGGATTGCCTGGTATTTGCAGGAATTGCTTGAAACCAAAACGGATATTTCCGCTGTTTATCTTTCCAGAACAAATGACGAAGAAATTGTCTCACTTTCTCAGCGTACAGCGGCAGCCAACAGTATTAACACAACCTGGTATCATTCAATCCATTCCGATGCAAGTTCTCCTACCGCAAACAGCACATTGCTTTTACACGGTGGTTGGAGACAGAATGGTGCAACTGTTGAAAAATCGCCAAAAGGCGGAAAACGAATGAGTGATATCATGGTCGATCTTTATTCACGTGCAATGCGCATATCCACACGGGGAAATTACGCCGATCGAACATTTTACCAGGGATTTCCGGACAATCACGCCAATCTTTATCCATACCTTCATGTTAACCGTGAATCTAACATGACCTCCGAATTATCTGAAGGCGGCCATCATACAAATCCTGCACAAAACCAGCTTAACATGAATGATGATTGGAAAAAAATTGAGGCTTACGCCATTTTTTGGACATTTTTAAAATATCATGGTTTGCCCCGGCCACAAGTTGATGTAGTTGCAGGAATCGTCAGTAATCTTGAAAACGGAAAGCCGATTAATGGTGCAACAATTTCAATAAATGATACAAGCTATATTACCGACACATATGCTTCACTTTTTCATAAATATTCCACAGATCCGGAACAATTGGCAAATGGATTTTATTACCTTGATGGTTTTGATCAGGACTCTTTGGAGATAACGGTTTCTGCAGAAGGCTACCTTAGCCAAACACAAACTATTGCAATGGTGGATTCATTTTTTACTTTTAAAGATTTTGAAATGATATCAAATGTGCCACCTTATATTACCGTAAATTTTCCTGCAGAGGGTGATACAAATGTTTTAGATTTTAGCGGTATTCGGATTTCATTTAGCCGGCCAATGAACAGAGACAGTGTCGAAGCTGCATTTTCTATTGAACCCGGTGTTGACGGGACCTTTAAATGGATTGAGGATGATTATACTCTTTTCTATCAAACAGAAAATATGCTTACAAACACTGAGTATGTTGTGGTTTTAGACTCATCTGCTGAGGATAAATATGGTAACACACTGGATGCAAATGGTGATGGAATTACAGGTGATGGACTTATTTTTTCGTTTAAAACCGGTAAAGATGAGAATCCTCCGGTCCTTCAATCTCAGTACCCTGGTTACAACAAGAAAGATATTGAACTATTGCCGGTTCTTAGTTATGAATACAATGAAGTTATTGACTCTTTATCCATTTTGGATGATCCAATAACACTCACCAATGATTCAAACTCTTCAATGGTTAATGGCACGACACTTTTTTATTCAGTAAATAATAAAACGGTCTTCAATTATTTTCCATTAGAAAAGTTAGAACCACTAACACGCTATTTAATAAATATCCAATCGGGGTTTGAGGATGTTTTTGGTAATGCGACGGCCTCGGAATTGATTTTCCCATTTACAACCGGCAACGAAGATTGGGATATTACTTCCATCGACAATTTTGATGCCGGATTTACAAGCTATTGGTGGCAACCCAGCCAAAGCGGAAGCACTACCGGTATTAAAGAGAGTACAAAGCTTTTTGTGGAAGATTCGATTTTAAACCGGTTGACCGAAAGCACTCAAACAATGGGTATGGATTATGAATGGGACTTGGGTAGTAGCTCGTGGTTATTGCGAGAATATTTAAGTGGAGGTCCGGCAAGATCCAAAACTTTTGATAAAAGCTATAAACTTCAGGTTTATATTTTTGGAGATGGCAGTAATACAAAATTCCGTTTTGCCTTGGATGAAGGAACCTCAACATCAAACTGGACAGGGCATGAGGTTTCTGTTTGGTTTCCTATAGATTGGATTGGCTGGCGTTTGGTTGAGTGGGATTTAAGTGATCCGGATATGGTTGGGAGTTGGCTTGGCAATGGTAAACTGGATAAATCAAAATATCGCATTGATAGTTTCCAGCTTACTTATGACAGTTCTTCAGAAAAGGGAACAGTTTATTTTGACGATCTGCGTCTTGTAAAAACATCTCCTGTTTTAAGTCTGGAAAATAATCCAAATGAAATACCTAAAAATTATATTCTAAACCAAAACTACCCAAATCCGTTTAACCCTACTACAAAAATAAACTATGAAATTCCAAAGGCGGGCAAGGTTTTTATAGATGTTTTTAATAGTCTGGGTCAAAGAGTTGAAGTTCTCGTTGAAAGCTATCAGCCTGCTGGAAAACATACCTTGGTATTTAATGGATCAAAATACTCAGCCGGGACATATACAATCCGCATGCGGATAAATAATAAATCTTTTGTAAAGAAAATGACACTTTTGAAATAAGTATTAAATGTCCCCAGAGCTTGTCGAAGGGACATATTGTTGGATTTAAATAACCCTTCGGCAAGCTCGGGGTTTAAATTATAGGATTTAAAAAAATGAAAAAACTTTTATTAATTATTCTATTAACGTTTTCAGCGAATGCTCAAAACATTAGTGTTAAAAGTATAAATCAGTTTACTCAACTTGATCAAGGTCAGTTCTTTCATCCGCAAATTAGTCCAAAAGGTGAACTGCTTTTTACTGGGGCAGGATACACCGGTTTATATTTAATGGATCTTTCTGGTAATATTAAAACCCTGAGCGAGGAACCGGGCGCGGGTTATGAGCCAGCTTTTTCAGAGGATGGGAGTTATGTATATTTCAGGCCTTATAAATATGAAGGAATGAAAAAAGTATCTTCACTTATCAAAAAAGATATCACGCAGAATAGTGAAAAAGTTTTAATAAAAGATGAACGAGATTTCACATCTGCCAAAAGGCTTCCCGGCGGGTCGGTTGCAGTTAGCAGGAACGCAGCTTTTTTTGTAGCTGATGAAGCTCAAAATGTATCAAAATCAATTGGCAATGAGACGGCTGCTTTTATTGAAAAAGGGAAGATTGCTTTATATAAAAATGGTGAAAAGACAATTTTAACGCCAAATGGCGATGGATTTTATTTATGGCCTTCCATTTCACCGGATGGTACAAAGCTTCTTTTTACAAAAGCGGGCAAGGGTACATTTATCTCAACTTTGGATGGAGAGATATTGGTTGAACTTGGTTATGCCAATGCTCCACGTTGGTCTCCGGATGGCCAATGGGTTGTATTTATGCGCGATTTGGATGATGGTCATCAGATAATCGAATCTGATATTTTTGTTATTTCTGCCGATGGAAAAAATACAATTGCTATCACTGAAACAGAAGATATTAAAGAAGTATATCCGTTTTGGGGGCCTGAAAATGAAATTGTTTTTGGATCTGAAAAGGGAATCATTTTTAAAGCAATTCTGGAAAAATAAGTTAGCTTTTTTTTGAGTTCACAGTGGAATAATTATACTTGTTGGTATGGATGCACATGAATTTTAATTTTTTAAAAATTGTCTTTTTCTTTTTGTTGTTAAGTAACATTTTATTTGCTCAGTTTTCCGGTTTCAAAATTATGGTTAATCCAGGGCATGGAGGTCATGATTCGGATGATCGTTTTATACCAGCAACAGGATTTTGGGAATCGGAAGGAAACCTGACCAAAGGTTTATACCTGCGTGATTTATTGGAAGCGCGTGGTGCCGAAGTGATTATGTCCCGCACTCAAAACCGAACTGAAGATGACTTGCCTCTATCACAAATTTCCGGAATTGCCAATTCAAATAATGTAGATTATTTCCAATCGATTCACAGTAATGGGTTCCAGGGAACAGCAAATCGAACATCCGTTTTTTGGGAGCAAAAAGAGAATGGACAACCGGACTTCCCTGATGCGAAACGGGCATCTGAAATTCTTGCCGATAAAATTTTTGAAGTTAATTTTACAACTAGTACAGCAACGCATGGCGATCTTCAATATTTAGGATTTAACCTGGGAGTTTTAAGAAGCCTCAATATGCCCGGATGTTTAACAGAAGGCTCCTTTCATGATTATATTCCTGAATCTTACCGACTGCTAAATCTTGATTACCGTAAACATGAAGCAGTTGCAATTTTAAGGGGAATGCTGGAGTATTTTGATTTGCCTGCTTTGGAACACGGAGCCATTGCCGGGATAACAAAAGATAAATCAAAAACAGTTTCCTATAATTTTTCAGGCGGAAAAACCAATGACAAGTATAAGCCTATCAATAATATTTTTGCGTCTTTATACCAGGATGAAACGTTTTTAAAAAGTTATAAAGGTGATTTTAATAACAATGGGTATTTCGTTTTTGATTCCCTTGCGCCGGGCAGCTATACGGTAATAGTGGATGATGGCTCTTATGCTGCTGATACTTTGTTGATAAATGTTACGGCAAATAAAACATCTTTTAAAGAAGTTTTTTTAATAAGTGATAGTGAAAAAGAACCATTGGTTTACAGCACAACGCCGGAAAATAGTGATAGCGGTTTAAACACATATTCGGCATTATACATTACTTTTAGCCGTCCGATGAACACTGATTCAACAGAAGAAGCTTTTTCAATTTTACCGATAGTAAAAGGCGTTGCTGAAGAAGTTGAAGGCACATTCTCCTGGCAGGAAAGTAACCAGGTTTTGGTTTTTAGCCCATCAGCCGCATTTAATCCTCAAACGGATTATCAGGTTACAGTCAGCACAAAAGCACAAAGCTCTTCAAATATTAATATGATTGAACCTTATCAATTTTCCTTTAGCACGGCTGACCAACATAATTATCCCAAGGTAACCAAAACGCTTCCGGTGCAGGGCGACAGCATCACAATTTTTGAAAATTTTGAAGTGTTTTTTAGCCAGGAAATGATCCGGGAAAAAGTTGAACAGGCTCTCTTAATTGAACCGCTGGTTGAAGGTAGCTTAAGCTGGACAAATAATAAGCATTTTATTTTTACACCCGATTCGCTTTCAATAAATACAGTTTATACAATCACTTTGCAGGATAGTATTGCTTTGAACGAATTTTCTGTTGGATTGGAAAATGATTATGTTTTTTCTTTTAAAACTTATAACCGCAGCAGCCTAAATATTTTGGAATGGTTTCCGCAACAAGGTGATACCTCAATTAGCACACGTACAAATTTTTTCTTTCATTTTGATGGCAACTTAGATGTCGGGACAGTTGTTGCGAATCTTTCTTTGAAGGATGAGGATCAAAATAATCTTGAGCTCGATTCCTATAAACTGGGAGAAAGAAACGGTACATCGGTTTTGAGTTTTATTGCAAAAGAAGAATTGGGCAGGAAGAGAAAGTTTACTCTGACAATTTTACCGGGTATAAAAGATGTGGACGGATTGGTTCTAGAAGACAGCCTCAGTTTTAATTTTACAACACAAATCGCCAAATACAAATCGGGTTTGGTTTTTGATGATTTTGAAGAAGATTCGGGCTGGAAGGATCCTGAATTTGGCCCGGCCACACAAAATGTCGATCTGAGTAAATCAGCATATTATATTTCATTTTCTGAACAAATTAACGGGTTCAAATCAGCCCTATTAAAATATCAATTTTCAGGTGATAGCGCCGGGATTTGCCAGGTGTTCCGTGAAGAAGCTTTTGATTTAACTTTTGCCGACAGTTCATTTTTTGGTCTATGGGTTTATGGCGACTTCTCTTTTAATACACTGGAACTTTGGTATGATGTGGATGGCCAGCAATACAGAATTCTTGAGCTGGATACATTAGACTTCTCTGGCTGGAAGCTAGTCAAATTTCCTGTTTCACAGTTTGATGGCAGTGAAATTTCTTTGCATAGTATTGTGGTAAAACAGCAACCCGGTGCTTATACGCAGGGCACCATTTATATTGATGATTTACAATATGATGTGGTGACAGCTTTGCAAAAAACAGACAATCCAATTATTCTGACAAAGTTCAATCTTCAGCAAAACTACCCAAACCCTTTTAATCCAAATACAACTATTAGTTACACTGTAAGGGCGAATAGCAATTCGCCACAACAAGTAAAACTGGTAGTTTATGATCTGCTTGGACGCAGGGTAAAAACACTTATTGATAAACCCCAACAAGCCGGAAAATACAAAGTTGCTTTTGATGCTTCAGGATTAGCGAGTGGCGTCTATTATTACAGAATTAAAATTGGCCCTTCGACAGGCTCAGGAACCAATTCATCAGGCTCAGGGTCCGGATTTGAGCAAGTACGAAAGATGCTTTTATTACGATAGCTTCAATTCCTGCTTGCTGAATGCAACTTTAAAATGTAAATTCTGTTAACAGTGAAAACCAAGTAAGCAATCCTGTAAACAGAAAACAAATGAAACGATTTATATTTTGCCTTTTTAGCCTTATCATTTTTAGCTCTGCGCAACCTGCAGAAAAGCAGCAACCTTCCTTTACCATGCTGCAATCCAACCAGATTACCGGAATGATTCCAGATATAGATGATGCTTACGGAGTTGTTTTTCGCGATTTAAACAATGACGATCATCCGGATTTGTACATCACTTGTTTTAGAAACCTGAACCGATTGCTGATAAATAACGGCGGGCTTATCCCTTTTGTGGACCGCACCGTTTTCTCCGGAACAGGTGGATATATGATGACCCATGGCAATACCAATCTTGAACTGGGCGCAAATGTAGCGGATTATGATAACGACGGATTGCCGGATCTGTTTTTGGCTGGCTGGGGAAAAACGCACAAACTTCTCCGAAACCAAGGTCAGGTAACTTTTGAGGATGCCACGGAAAATCTAAACATTCCGGGCAAGATGGATGCCAACCAGGGTTTATGGATTGATGTTGATAATGATGGGTTTCTCGATTTATATATTACTGATGAGCACCAAAGCAATCGACTTCTTAAAAATCAGCAGAACGGCTCTTTTAAAGAAGTAATTTGGACGGATACATTTATTGATAAAGCCGTAAGCCAGGGCGCCAGTAACTGTGATTTTGATTTGGATGGTGATGAAGATATTTATGTCTCCAACTGGTTTGAACCGGATTATTTACTTGTAAATGATGGATCGGGAAAGTTTAATAAGCTTCGTTTTAAACTGCCAACGCTGGTTGATTCTGTCTCCACAAACAGCAGTTCATTTGCAGATTTTGATAATGATGGCGACCCGGATTTACTTGTAGCGGGGAATAATGGCGTCGTTTATTATTATGAAAACCAGACTGATTCCAACGGAGTAAATTTTATTGAAAAAAACAATCACCCCTTTTACAATTTGTATGACAGGGTTTTTGGAATCCTTGTGGAAGATTTTAACATGGATGGTTGGCTTGATTGTTTTATCACAACCCGCGGCGAAAACAGGTTGTATATCAATGATGGTAGTGGAGGATTTTTTGCAAAGTATGATTCTGACAAAAAGTTACTTTACAGTACCGGCTCATCTGCTGAAGATATTGATCGCGATGGTGATCTTGACATAATAGTTTCCAACAAATCTGATAATAGCCAGGTTTATTTAAATCCAACCAACAGCCGGAACTATATCCGTTTAAAGTTTCAGGGTGTAACGTCAAACAGGGATGCAGTAGGTACAAAACTTTTCTTCTATGCCCGAACAGACAGCGGGCGTAAGTTTTTGGGTTACAGGGTTGTCAATGTAAATACCTCATATCTTTCATCAAAAACTCCGGATGTGACTTTTGCTACAAGAGATTTTAAACAGCTTAGTGTTGATGTGATTTTCCCGTCCGGAGTAAGTGTAACGAAGGAGTATACCAGGTTTGGCAGATCACGAACGGTTCGTGAATACCGAAATATAATCCAGGCTTATTATTTAACAGTTAAGGCTGTAAAAATTTTGGTAAACCGACCAAGTTTCTGGATTAATAGCTTGTTGGTTTTAGCGATCTTTATCTTTATTGCCACTTATCTTTTTCTTGGATTAAAAAGATATTTATGGTCTGCCTTTAATATTTCTTTTCAATTATCTCTGTGGTTTGCGGTCAGCCTTGTACTGTTTATTTTCCTTCGTGCTGCTTCAACTTTTACAATTTTATTAACCATTTTCAGCATCGCACTTTTCAGTATTATTTTGCTGACAATTTACTCAGAGCATTTTTTAAGATTGCGCCGAAAGCGGGATACAATTCGTAATATGCTGCAAAAATTATCAGATAGAATTATCAATATTCACGAAAATAATCTGCTTGCCAAAGAAGTAGTTGAAACTGTTAACGAACATCCGGAAATAAAAGAGGTGTGTTTCTATATTCAGGATCCTGCTAATAAGCTTAACCTCGCTTATGGTTCAAATTCGTTTACAAAAACAATCGCTTTTGATTCAATTTTTGAAAGTACTCTAAAAGGTAAAAACAGTTTTTCTGTTGCTGAAAAAAACATAATAGAAATATTTGATCCATCCATAAACCTTATTCTTCCGGTTAAACGCAAAGAAACACTTTTTGGTGTAATCGGGCTTAATATGCCAAATAGTTCCAGTGCCATAAATCAGCAGGATATAACCCAGCTTTCATCTATCGCCAGTCAGTCGGCAATCGCTATCGAAAACAATAACTATATTAAGGAAACTGCAGATTTAATCGAGCAGCTAACCAGTGCAAAAATTAAAGAGCAATATGTTCAGCAACTGGAGAAATCCAATTCTGATCTCGATGAAAAAAACAAGGAACTTAGCCGCTTGTTTAAGGAGCTGGCAGAAAAAGAATCACAACTTATTCACTCCGAAAAAATGGCGTCTTTGGGTCAGCTTGTTGCTGGTATTTCTCATGAACTGAATAATCCGATCAGTTTTATTTACACAAACATGAAGGTTATCTCAGATTATATCGAGGACTTAAATTCATTGCTAACACCAGTTTCTGATACAAGTACAAAACAAAAAATTGATTCTGTTTTAGAGGAGCTTAAGAGTATTATTGAAGATAGTTCTAATGGCAGTAAAGCAATAAAAGAAATTGTTTATAACCTTAAAAACTTTTCTCGCCTCGATGAAGCTGAGTGGAAGGAATCACAGATCAGTGAGATTATTTCATCTTGTCTGAAAATTCTTAAACCGCAAATTCCTGATAATATAAATGTAAATTTAAATTTAGAAGATGACCCGCGTTTTTTCTGTAATCCAGGCCAGTTAAACCAGGTGTTTTTAAACTTACTAACCAATGCGATTCAGGCAATTAAAGAAGAAGGAAGCATTGGAATAAAATCAAAAAGTGTTGGGAAATCTATTGAGGTTTCAGTCTCAGATTCAGGATCTGGCATACCAAAGGAAATCATTAAAAAAATATTTGATCCATTTTTTACAACGAAACCAGTAAATGAAGGTACCGGTTTAGGATTAAGTATTTCATATTCAATTATTAAAAAACACAATGGCGATTTGTTCGTTAAAAGTGTAGATAATAGTGGAACAGTTTTTACTGTAAAACTGCCACTAAAACTGGAGAGGCCAATTGAAAATGAATAAAGCCAATATATTAATTGTTGATGATCAGCAGGAAATTTTAAACTCCATGCGCAGAATTTTTCAAAGGGAATATACCGTTTTTACAGCCCTTAGTGGTGCTGAAGGTATCAAGATTCTAAACCAGGAAAGTATAACTGTCATTCTTTCAGATCAACGAATGCCTCAAATGGATGGTGTTGAATTTTTGGAAAAAGCTTTTGCACTTCAGCCAGATGCAATCCGGATTATGGTGACCGGTTATGCAGATATTGAGGCATCGATCAATGCAGTTAATAATGCTCAAATCTATCAATATATTGCCAAACCATTTGAGCCTGATGAACTAAAGCTTGTAGTAAAAGGGGCAGTTGAAAGATATAACTTAACCCAGCAAAACAAAGTAATGCAACAAGAGTTGGTAAAGCAAAATGCCGTTTTGGAAAAGGAAAATATTGAACTAAAAAATCAGTTTTCAGAACAACTGGATTTAGGGAATTTTATTGGTCATGGACCGGCAATGCAGAAAATTTTTAAGCTGGTAAAAAAAGTTATGAATACGCCCACCTCTGTTCTTCTTCTTGGTGAAACAGGTACGGGCAAAGAAATGCTTGCAAAAATGATCCATTATAACAGTAACCGTAAAAATAAAATGTTTGTTGTTCAAAACTGCGGTGCAATCCCGGATACGCTTTTACAAAGTGAATTGTTTGGTCATATAAAAGGATCGTTTACCGGGGCAATAAATGATAAAAAGGGTTTGTTTGAACAGGCAGATAATGGAACAATTTTTCTCGATGAAATTGGCGATACATCTCAGGCATTGCAAATTGGATTATTGCGTGTTCTTCAGGAAGGTGAAATAAAGCCGGTTGGAAGTACAAAAACTATAAAAGTAGATGTGCGTGTGGTTGCAGCAACCAATCGTGATTTATTGAAAGATGTTGAAGAAGGTCGTTTTAGGGAAGATTTGTATTATCGGTTGAATGTGTTTCCAATAAATATCCCACCACTGCGGGAAAGGAAAGAGGACATTGCAGAGTTAGTACGATTTTTTATCGATAAATTTGCAGAACGAATATCAAAAGAAGTAAAAGGGATTGATGAAACAGTTTTACAAAACCTGATTGATGCTTCATTTCCAGGAAATGTACGAGAGCTGGAAAATGAAATTGAAAGAATGGTAACTTTGGTAGATGAGGCGGCTGTGATTGGAACAGACGAACTATCTGATCGTTTTAAACAGAACAATAATAATTTTCAAAAGCAACTAAGTTTTACTCAATTAAAGCCGGCAATTGAACATGTTGAAACAACTTTAATTTCTCAGGCCTTAAAGAAAACCAAAGGCAATGTTTTAAAATCTGCTGAGATATTGGGTGTAAGCAGAGTTGGCTTACACAAAATGTTAAAACGGCATCAAATTTTAGTTGCAGAATATAAAGCTGGGTAAATTCGTAAACGATGTTTACACTAAACTTAATTATGCACCCATCGTTTACACATGACTAAGATTTTTGTTTTTTTAACTTGAGAATTGTATAAAGATAAACACAAATAAAATGCTATTACAGCATGTTTATAACAGTAACCTTGGGCTGTTACAGGTAGATTCATGATTGATGCACTCGGGAATTACAAATTTTGGCTGCAAACAATATGTTTGGCATAATTATTGAACTATTTGTGATCGACTAAGATGGAGAAGCAAAATGAAAACATTATTAACACCATTAATACTCTTGATCAGCTTTTTTTTAACATCATGCTATACCCAATTCGCATCTGCAAGGCATGATGATGATTATGTTGTGAAAAGAGAGCGTCGTGTTAAACAAGAACGCCGTGATCGGGATGAAGAGCAATATGCTTATGAAGATGATGCCGACGAAAACGAAGATGAATATTATGAGGAAGAATATTACGAAGATGATGATGATTTTGAAACAATTGAAGTAACGGAATATCACTATTCAGTTCGTCCCTACGTGTACCGTTACAGATATACGCATTATGATCCCTGGGATTATTACTGGTACGATTACCACCGTCCTTACAGGCCGGGCGTTTATGTTGTTTACCGACCTCGATACTATGATCCATACTGGACGGGTTTTTATTGCAGCCCTTACGACCGTTATTATTATGATCCCTGGGATTCCTGGTGCGGGTATCCTGCATATGGTTATAACCCTTACTACTATAATCCATATTATTACGATTCACACTATGGTTATGGCTATGGTCACCGTTATTATGGCAGAAATTACAATCGTGGAAGAGAGCTGCACAGAGCAAAAAGGCCTTTTAGCGCCAGAGGAAACTCTTTAGCGGGTGGCTCGGTCCTAACACCAACCCGTCCAATCAGGCCGGGGAGAACAGGAATTGCAAATACCGGTGAAATTGATATGCCTGGTTTAGCACCTGTCGGTAGAGGTTCAAGAAATACTGCAGGCAACAATCAGCCAACAGTAAAGCCGATTTCTAAAGGCGGAAATGACATAGCATATCCAAACAGGAAAGCAAATCTAGTAAACGAAAAAGCTGGCAGAAGTAATCAGATTCCAAATAAAGATGGTAAAACTAGAAGAATTACGGATAATGAGATTTATAAACCGAACAGTGGTTCAAATCAGAAAGAGGCCAAAAGAAAATATGATAAGAAATATTACCACAGTTCGGACAGGATTAAATCGGAATTAAAGAAATCAAATAGTGAGAAAAAAGCGGTTGAGAGAAAAAGATATCCAGATCAAAGAAGCCAAAGTAAAACTCGTGGTTCGCGTTATAATTCAAGAGACAATTTCAAAACAAGTAATACATCCGTAGGTAAAAGCAGTGAAACAAGATCATCAAGATCAAAATCCGGTAAAGTAGAAAGAAAAACCTATAGTCCGAAACCAGAAAAAAGATCAAGTGAAAGCCGTTCTTCAAAACCGAGATACCGTGAAAGTAAACCGACGAAAAGAACGCAAAGTAGCAAATCATCAAAGCCGAGATATCGGGAAAGCAAGCCAACCAAAAAATCAAGCAGTTCAAGTCGTTCAAAATCGAGTTATGGCGGAAGTAAGTCATCGGGTAAAAGCTATTCAGCACCTAAGTCTTCCGGCAGATCATCAAGTTCGGTTCGTTCAACACCATCAAGGTCAAAATCAAGTTCTTCAGGTTCCCGTTCAAGATCATCATCCGGCAGAAGTAGTAACAGTCGCTCAAAAAGAAAATAAGGAATTTATAAAATGAAACTGACACGATATATTTTAATGCTGACAATTTTTATGATAACCACTGCTTACAGCCAAAGTGCGCAGGAAGGTGTTGAGTTAATTGAAAATGAATCCGGTTTTGGAATCCGCGCAGCCGGAATGGGAAACGCCTACTCAGCAGTAGCGGATGATTATTCGGCTATTTATTGGAATCCTGCGGGATTAGCTCAAATGGAACGCGGTCAGGTTTCAGGCTCATTATATCACGCCACTTTTGATAATAATGCGACATATTTAAATACATCTTTTTCCGATAGCAGGACTTTTACAAAACTAAAAAGCCTTGGTGTTATTTTTCCATTTCCTGTGTACAGAGGAAGTTTTGTAATAGGTTTTGGCTACCAAAAAGTAAATGACTTGGATATGTTTTCAGATTTTGGAGGGTTCTCAGCAAAATCCAATTCTTTTGAAATTTATGATCCTGATACTGAAAAATATTTAACCAGGTTTGATAAAGATTTGCAACAAGATTTCTCTACTTTTAGAGAAGGTGGGATAGATCATTGGTCCTTTGCGGCAGCTATTGATTTATCAGAAAACTTCTCTGCAGGTCTTACCCTTAATTTTTTAGGCGGAAACTCCACTTTTACTCAGGATTATTTTCAAGAAGATTCAAGAAATATGTGGCAAAGTATCCCGGATGATTATTTAGATTATAATCTTCGTCAAAGATTTATTGCTGACTACTCCGGATTTAATGCGAAGCTTGGTGGTCTTTTCCACCTATCTGAAAATTTAAAACTTGGTACAACGATAACATTTCCATATTCAATTACCGTTGATGAAGAATGGTCAAGAAGTTCTGTTTTAAATTTTGATGAGGACGGCGTTTTTAGTGAAGCTTCGGAAAATGGAAATTTTGATTACCTGATTGAAATACCATTTCAGTTTAGCGGTGGTATCAGTTTTACAAATAAATTGTTTACTCTAAGTTCTTCTGTTGAATACAGAGACTGGTCACAATTAAAATATGAAGTGCCTTCAAACAGGGAACTTGATGAAGATTATGATGAACTTTTGCTTGAAAATGGAACAATTCGTGAAGATTACCAGGCTGTTTTAGCTTATTCTTTTGGAGGAGAAATAAAGATCCCTAAGACAGGATTGATGTTGCGGGGAGGTTATAGAAATCTACCAAGCCCTTTAAAGAATGTAAGCAGTGATTACGACAAACAATTTTACAGTGCAGGTTTGGGCTACAAAGTTGATCGCAGAACGGCAATAAATTTTAGTTATACTGAGGGTAGTTACCGCAGAGATTTTGACTATCTTTTTAGTTCGGAATCAACATCTGAAGATATTAAGACAAAAACTATTCTGTTTGGATTGAATTATAATTTCTAATTCTAATGAAGAAACTAACTACAAAACGACTGAAAGGATTATTATGCGAAATTTGAACACACATAAGATCAGCCGCTTTTTAGAACGATTTCAAACAAATCTGGTTTTTAGTATCTTTTTTTATAATTCAATATCCACGCTTTTTTTATAAAATAACAATACTCTCCGCTCCCCCTAAAAAGAAAAACGGATTACTTAAGGTAATCCGTTTTTTTGTTTTCAATGGCTTTTGGGAAATTAAAGGCTCATACTATTTTAAAGCAGCCTTAACATATTCCCGCCTCATCCTGGCAATAGCTGAAATAGAAATTTCTTTCGGGCAAACTGCTTCGCATTCCTGAATATTTGTACAGGCGCCAAACATTTCTTTGTCCATCTGGGCAACCATATTTTCAGCACGCTCTTTGGCTTCAATTTTGCCTTGTGGTAGTAATGCTAATTGAGAAATTTTAGCTCCAACAAAAAGTGAGGCCGATGCATTTGGGCAAGAAGCTACACAAGCACCGCATCCAATACAAGATGCCATGTCCATTGCAATATCTGAATCCTCTTTTGGAACTAAAATCGAGTTTGCTTCAGCAGCACTACCGGTTTTTATAGAGACGTAGCCGCCTTGTGCCATAATCCGATCAAAAGCATTACGGTCTACAACAAGATCTTTTATAACGGGGAAAGCCCGTGCACGCCAAGGTTCAATTGTTATCGTTTCGCCATCATTAAAATGGCGCATGTGCAGCTGGCAAACTGTTGTTGCTCTCTGTTCACCATGGGCAATTCCATTTATTACAACACCACAGGTTCCACAAATTCCTTCGCGGCAATCGCTGTCAAATTCAACAGGATCTTCACCTTTTAGTGTTAGGTCTTCATTTAAAACATCCAGCATTTCCAGAAACGACATTTCGGTTGATACATCTTTAACTATGTACTCAACCATTTTTCCGGAGCTGTCCGCATTTTTTTGACGCCAAATTTTTAAGGTCAAATTTATAAATTTTTCCATACTTCAAGCTCCTTATTTATAGCTGCGCTGAGTCAGTTCGACATTTTCAAAAACTAAATCTTCTTTATGTAAAGCAGGTTTCTTGCCTTCTCCTTTAAATTCCCAAACGGAAGCGTAGGAATATTTTTCATCATCACGTTTGGCTTCACCTTCTTCTGTTTGGCTTTCCAACCGGAAATGACCACCACAAGATTCTGCTCGATTCAGGGCATCTTCAGCCATCAATTCACCAAGCTCCAATAAATCAGCAACGCGCCCGGCCATTTCCAGGTTTTTGTTCAATTCTTCACCTTTTCCCGGTACGCTGACATTTTTCCAGAAATCTTCACGTAATTTTGGGATTTCTTCCAAGGCCTCTTTTAGACTTTGTTCCGTCCGCGCCATACCAACTTTTTCCCACATAATATGACCAAGTTCACGGTGGAAGGTACGGATGGTTTTGTTGCCTTTAATGGCCAGTAATTTTTTATTTTTCTCTTCAACTTCCTTGGCCACGGAATTAAATGAGTCTGTATCTGTTTTCAATTCATCTGACGGAACACCAGCGAGATAATCATTGATAGTAAAAGGTAAAACAAAATATCCATCGGCAAGACCTTGCATTAAAGCAGAGGCCCCAAGACGATTAGCTCCATGATCTGAGAAATTGGCCTCACCTGCAACATATAATCCCGGAATTGTGCTCATCAAATTGTAATCAACCCATAAACCACCCATTGTATAATGCACCGCAGGATAAATACGCATTGGAACTTTGTATGGATCTTCACCGGTTATTTTTTCATACATATCAAACAGGTTGCCGTAGCGTTCGCGGATAACATCTTCGCCAAAGTATTTTATGGAATCTTCAAAATCGAGATAAACCGCTAAGCCTGTTGATCCAACCCCGCGTCCATCATCGCAGGCTTCCTTGGCATTGCGGGATGCTACATCACGTGGAACAAGGTTACCAAAGCTTGGATATTTTCGTTCCAGGAAATAATCGCGCTCCTCTTCAGGAATATCTTTTGCGGCCCGTTTATCGTCCTTCTTTTTCGAAACCCAGATGCGGCCATCGTTACGAAGACTTTCGCTCATCAATGTTAGCTTGGACTGATGATCGCCCGAAACAGGGATACAGGTTGGGTGGATTTGTGTAAAACAAGGGTTTGCAAATCCTGCACCACGCTTATGGCTGCGCCAGGCTGCAGTTGCATTTGAGTTAACGGCGTTTGTGGAAAGATAAAAAACGGTGCCATAACCCCCTGTTGCCAAAACAACCGAGTGGCCGGCATATCGTTCAAGCTCACCGGTTACTAAGTTTCTTACAATAATTCCGCGTGCTTTACCATCTTCAACAACAAGATCAAGCATTTCGCGTCGTTCAAAAAGTTCTACCATACCGGTTTTTACCTGGCGCATTAAAGCGCTGTATGCACCCAGGAGTAATTGCTGACCTGTTTGTCCGCGTGCATAAAAAGTTCGTGAAACCTGCGCTCCCCCAAAAGAGCGGTTGGCAAGGTTACCACCATATTCACGGGCAAAAGGAACCCCTTGTGCGGTCGCCTGATCGATAATGTTGTTTGCAACTTGAGCCAATCTGTAAACATTTGCTTCACGGGAGCGGTAATCGCCACCCTTAATTGTATCATAAAAAAGACGCCAAACATTGTCATTATCATTGGGATAATTTTTTGCTGCGTTAATGCCACCTTGAGCGGCGATACTATGCGCACGCCTTGCGGAGTCCTGGATGCAAAAGGATTTTACATTGTAACCCATCTCGGCCAAAGAAGCTGCGGCAGAAGCGCCGGCAAGACCGGTTCCTACAACAAGAACAGTATATTTACGTTTATTTTTTGGATTAACAAGTTTTATCATTGCTTTGTGATTGTCCCACTTTTCGGTAAGAGGACCATCAGGAATTTTAGAATCTAGTTTCATACGGCACCTCCTACAAAATGGATATAAATCGGGATAGCAACAAAACCAACACTTACTATTACAGCAACAAGAAACCCAACTTTATAAATAAATGGTGTAAACCGCTTTCCATTTAATCCTAAAGATTGAAAGGCGCTCCAGGCTCCATGGCTTAAGTGCGTTCCTAAAAGGATCATCATGACAATATAATAGGCGGTGTTGTAAGGACTGGCATAAAATTCATAAACGGTTTTATACAAATCGCGGATTTGCTGGCCATCCACTGTGGACATATAAACGGTTCCAAACTTAAAATGCCCGATATGCAAAACCAGGAAAATAATAAGTAAAACTCCTGTCCAGATCATCGTTGAGGTTGCAAAGCCTTTTTTGCTTTCCCTGCCGGCAGAATCTGTAACAGCATATTTTACAGGACGGGCTTTGCGGTTTTCTAAAGTAACCTTAATTGCAAAGAATAGGTGAACGAGAAGTGAAGCGGCTAAAATCGCTTCAACAACATAAAGTGCAGCACCTAACCCGGTAAGAAAATGCGCATATTTATTAAAAGGGACAGGATCGGAAAGTAAAAGTGTTGTGTTACCAATAAAATGTCCAACGGCGAACCCGGCCCAGCTTAAACCGGTTATAGCCAGCAACAGCTTTTTGCCAATTGTGGATCGAAATATCTGCGAGATTTGCATATCGCTTTTCTCCGAATGTTGATGTGTTTTTTGAGATTTGTTTATCTATCGGCTATTTGATATAAAACCAAAGGGAATTTACAAACCTCAAAATATATCAGCAAACAATTTTTGTTCGTGTGAAATTTTAATAGAAAGGAAGTGGCAAAAAAAAAGCCCATCGGGTAATCCGACAGGCAAGAATCGTTAAAATAAACCTGAAATAAGTTTTCAAATGGAGGTCACTTTTTACAGGTTGATTTGAGTAACTTAATATTTATAGCTATCTGGTTTAAACGGCCCTTCAATGGGTGTATTAATATAATCAGATTGTTCTTTGGTCATTTTTGTTATTACACCACTAAACCCGGAAACCATTCCTGCAGCAACTTCTTCATCAAGTTTTTTGGGAAGTACTTCAACAGTTATTCTGTCTTTGCTTGGGTCATCAGCAAACTTAGCTTTATAAAGATGCATTTGCGCCAAAACCTGGTTGGCAAAAGATCCATCCATAACACGGGAAGGATGCCCGGTTGCATTGCCAAGATTTACTAAACGGCCTTCAGACAGTAAAATCAGAAAGTCATCTTTATCTTCAGATCTGAAAATCTGGTGAACCTGTGGTTTTACTTCTAGCCAGTTCCAATTTTCTCGCATATAGGCAGTATCAATTTCATTATCGAAATGGCCAATATTACAAACTACTGCACCAGACTTTACGGATTTGAGCATGCTCGCATCACAAACATTTAAATTGCCTGTTGCGGTTACAATTAAATCTAAAGTGGATAGCAAGTGTTTATCTATTCCACTTTCATCCCCTGTGTTAATCCCGTCTTTGTAAGGGGAAACCAATTCAAAACCATCCATACAAGCTTGCATCCCGCAAATAGGATCGATTTCAGCAACTTTTACAATCATACCTTCCTGGCGCAGGCTTTGTGCAGATCCTTTGCCCACATCACCATAGCCAAGAACAAGTGCTTTTTTACCGGCCATCAACATATCCGTACCGCGCTTAATGGCATCATTTAAACTGTGCCGACAGCCATATTTATTATCATTTTTAGATTTTGTTATCGAATCATTCACATTTATTGCCGGAACTTTAAGAGAGCCTTCCTCAACCATTTCCAGCAAACGATGTACGCCCGTTGTTGTCTCCTCACTTATACCGTGAATTTTTTCCAGCATGGCCGGATACTTTTCATGAAGCATGGCCGTTAAATCTCCGCCATCATCCAAAACCATATTAGCATCCCATGGTTTTCCATCTTCTAAAATGGTTTGTTCAATACACCAGAAAAACTCTTCTTCAGTTTCACCTTTCCAGGCAAAAGTGGGGATCCCGGCTGCAACAACAGCAGCAGCAGCATGATCTTGAGTAGAAAAAATATTACAGGATGACCATCTTAGCTCTGCACCTAAATCTACAAGTGTTTCCATTAAAACGGCCGTTTGGATTGTCATATGGATGCAGCCTAAAATTTTGGCGCCTGCCAAAGGTTTTGAATTTTTATATTGTTTTCTCAATGCCATTAATGCAGGCATCTCTTTTTCTGCAAGGGCAATTTCTTTACGTCCAAAATCAGCCAGCGATATATCGGCGATTTTATAATTACTTTCAGCTAACATTCGTTCTCCTAAATATTTATCAAAATTTATAAACGTTTACTTTTCAGTCGTCAAGATTTTCTAAAACTTTTGTCTCAGAAAATGAAAGAACGCAATATAAACGATTTAGAATTCCCAATCGAGGAAAAATATAAAAGCGACCTTTATAAAGTAACCATTTGATTTAGTAGTGAAAGTCATTTTTAAAAGTGTGAGGCTATTTTGGGTTAGGGGTTGGGCCATTCTAATTAGGCGATTAATTCCGTAAAAAGCCAACATTATTGCAAAATAAAACTATTGATAAATGTTTCCACTGATCTTGGATCTGTATGAATTTCATTAGTAAATGAAAAATTTTCAAACTCGTACCATTGATGGTCGAGATCGAAGTCAAATTTATAACGTTCAATCAGTGGTATTTGTACTTTTTTTGGATAAAAGAATTCACCATCAATTAGATGTTTTCGTATTAAACTCGTTGCTGTATCCGGATCAAGATTCGATGGATTATTTAATACTATAAATCCAAATTGTTTATAATTACCCGCATCTCTATATAAATACTCAAATTTTAAATTATTTAACAAAACATTTTTCATAATGATATTCCAATAATTCTGGATCAGGTAAAAACCTTGTAGGAAGAGTAATTTCCTTTCCATCATAATTTAGAAAATATTCCTTTAATACAGAAGTTGGTTTTTTATTTTTTAATTCATTTGAAATTTTAATTTTGTAGTTTGGAGTAATTGAAAGTAAACCAATATCAAATGCTTTATCATGTAGGCTATTTAAGGCCAGTCCATTTCTTGGATTAAGCCTGTTTTTTTTATCCAAACTCCAAGGTTTAATGTGGCTGGCAATAAGTAGGCTAATGCTATCAATTCCTGTAATGCAGCATTTATTGTTGTAAGAGGCAAGCACTGTTTTTCTAAAGAAAGATTGATTAACTCTGGTTTTTATTATTCTTTTTTTATCGATACCTTTAAGCATTCTTTCGTCATCATCCATAAATACAGAGTCTATGTTTTCTTTTTTCATTTCGTAATTTTTTTTTTCACTCTCAAAAGATAGTTCTTCCCAATTATTATTAAATTCATCCCAGATTTCTTTATCTAATTTACTTGTATTTTTAGCGCCTTTGATTCCACGTTTTTTTAGATTTTCATCAAAACTTGCAAAGTTTACCAATTTCCATGCGATCGCAGAAGGAGTACGTTTTAAAATTTGAGATAATCCGATTACTTCTGAAGTCGATTTGTGTAATTTTCCAAAAGGTAGTTTGCAATAAAGATTTATTGTTAAGATGAGTTCTTCCCTTGTCCATGGCTTATTCATATTTTATCAATTCTGCTATTCAAATCAATTCTATCAGTATCTTAAACCTTTTGCCCATAAAGCTTTTCCAAATTGTTGTTCAATTTTGGTTTTACTTCCCTTTATGGCTTGCATATTTTTGCGGCGTTGTTCAGGAGTTAAGACGTCCATGAATGAATATATAAAAAGGAGAATACTCAAACAATTATTTGCAGCAGGTGACTTTGCAAAACCTCAATTTAAGAATAACATATTTTTGTTCGATAATGGGAATAAAGCATTTCAATTAACAATTGATAATTAATAATGAACAATTAAAAACAAAAGTTCTATGATCATTCGAAAAATATTTATTATTACAATACTGGTTTTATCTGGCAACATTTTTAGTAGTGAAATTAACTATTCTTCCAAGAATCTTTTCCCGATGCACAAAGAGCTGGAACCAGCAGTAAGGTTTTGGATTGATGTTTATGGCAAGTATGGAACGAATCAATATATCATTCACGATTCCCGCAAACTTGGTATAGTTTATGAAGTGGCCAAAATCGGCATTCGAAATGGTGGTTACGCGGATGAACCGTTAAGCAAATCACAAAAGAAAACATTAAAAGGGTATGTAAAAAAATATAAGGATATTTTAAAAGCCATTGCTGCCGTTTATCCGGATTCAACCAAGCTGAAACCAGAGCAAAGAAAGATATTAAGGCAATTGACTTCTTTTAAAAGTAAGCAGGATTTTTTGCTGGCATCTCGACGGGTTCGGGCCCAAAAAGGCCAGAAAAACAGGTTTAGGCATGGAATGGAAATATCCGGTCGTTATATGCCTTATCTAAAAAAGATTTTTAAAGAATATAACCTACCTAATGAGCTGACAATTTTACCACATGTGGAATCATCCTTTAATTATAAAGCATATTCAAGTGTTGGAGCGGCCGGTATTTGGCAGTTTACACGCAGCACGGGCAAACAATTTTTAAAAATCTCTTATGAGATTGATGAACGCCTTGATCCGATTTTGGCAACAGAAGCCTCGGCAAAATTATTAAGCCGAAATTTTAAAGGAGTAGGGCACTGGCCATTGGCAATCACTGCTTATAACTCCGGATTAAGCGGAATGAAACGGGCTGTAAGAAAGCTAAAAACAACAGACATCAACACAATTGTGAAGAAATATAAAAGCCGCTATTTCAAGTTCGCATCACGAAATTTTTATGCGGAATTTTTAGCTGCCTTGCATGTGGTACAAAATTATCAGAAATATTTTGGAATAATACAATTTGAATTACCCATTAAATACAAGGAGCTTCAACTTCCACAGTATTTAAAATACAGCTCGTTATCCCGCTTTTTGGAAATGGATAAAAATCAATTCCGAACATATAATCCGGCATTACGGCCTTCTATTTTTAATAACTCAAAATATATTCCAAAAGGATACAGGTTGCGTTTGCCGGCAAGTATTTCGACAGATTCTCTTTTGGCAGCAATTCCAAAGGCAGCATATTTGGCCAGCCAAAAAAGAAGTGAGTATTATCGTATCCGCTATGGTGATACGCTTGACAGAATTGCCCGAAAGTTTGGCACATCTGTAAATCAGCTTCTTGCGATAAATAATATTTCTAATCCTCACTTTATCCGACGAGGAATGACGATTCGAATTCCTGATAAAAAAAGGCAAAAGCCACTTTTAGCATCAATCGAACCAAAGGTTGAGCTTGCCCATGTGGATTTGTTTAGGGTCCCGGACCCAGAAAAAAAGTCAACTTTAGATATTCAATTTTTCGATACGGGTTATGGTTGGTTGGATTCAAACATGACAGAGCCAAAAATCACTTATGCAAATAGTAAAGACAGTGCTGATTTGGAGATTGAATTTATTAAAAAGGAAAACCCGGCCATTGGTTACATACGTGTTGAACCTGAGGAAACTTTGGGTCATTATGCGGAATGGCTGCAGGTTAGGACACAGCAGATTCGTAACTGGAATAGTTTATCTTTCCAAAGCCCGATAGGTCTCGATCAAAAAATTAAGATAGTGTTTAATAAAATATCTGCGGATGATTTTAATCGGATTCGACTTGAATATCATCGTGGGATTGAAGAAGATTTTTTTACTTATTATGAGATAACAGATACGCTAACTCATACGGTTAAAAATGGTGATAATATCTGGTATCTTAGTAACTATGAATACAATTTACCCTATTGGCTAATTGTAGATTTTAACAAAGACATTGATTTTGGTGCTTTGAAAGTTGGGGATAAACTGGTAATCCCGGCAATTAAATCCAAAAGCTAATTGAGAGGACGTTTTAAACCTTGTTTGGCGATAGCCAAAGAGTGAATTTTCTGTTGGAGCGTGATAATTCTAAAAATTGGTATTGACCGTTTGCGACTTAAAATTCACAAAAGACTTTTGATACTTTTAGTCTTTTTAAAAGTATGTTCTGAATGTTTTTTTCGTTTTTATATTAGGAAAAGAAAATAACCTGATATTTATAATGATGCGACTGACCGTATCAAACGTTCCACCTCTTCCTCAGTTGTATAACATGCACAGCCAGCCCGAACTAATCCTGCCTCAGATAATCCCAACCTTTCCACAACTGTTGTGGCATAAAAATCACCATGCGAGGTAAATATGCCATTTTCAACCAGCTTCTTTGTGATTTCTTCAGATGAATAATTATTAACAGTAAAAGCTATTGTACTGGTTCTTGGAGAACCCGGAGAAGGTCCATAAAGCTTTACACCATTTATTGCTGACAAACCGTTCCACAGTTTTGCTAGTAAAAGATTACCACGAATCTCTAATTCAGTAAAAGCATTTACAAGTTTCTCCCTGGTGGAATTTCCTTCGGCCAAAGAAGCCAGGAAATTTACGGCGGCGGCAGCTCCCATAATACCTTCAAAATTAGGTGTTCCTGTTTCGGCATTATACGGTGCAGCATCATAAGCTGGTACCAATTTTGGGAAATTCGTTTTTTGCAGGAGTTCATGTCTTCCAAATAAAACACCGGCATGAGGACCATAGAACTTGTATGGAGAGCATGCTAAAAAATCGCATTTAAATTCCTGAACGTCAATTAAATGATGAGCGGCATAGTGAACAGCATCAACAAAAACCAATGCACCAACATCATGGGAAAGTTGGCTAATTTTTTTAATATCATTTATTGTTCCCAATGCATTTGATGCAGCACCCATTGCTACAATTTTTGTTTTTGAAGAGAGTTTGTTTTTAAAATCTGCTATATCCAGCTTTCCGTTTGCAAGATTAAATTTTACTGATTTAATCACTGCGCCAACTTCTGTTTCAAGTTGTTTCCACGGATCAACATTTGCGTGGTGGTCAAGATCAGTAACAATTATTTCATCACCCACTTTTAGGTTTCCACCCAATGCACGAGAAAGATGATAAGTCAGGGTTGTCATGTTGGCACCAAAAACGACCTCATTCGGATCAGAATTAAAAAAGGCAGCAAATGTTTGCCGGGCAGATTTCACCAAATCGGTAGTTTCCTCGCTTGTGGGGTAAGCCCACGCCGAGTTTCCGTTGTGATTAAACAGGTAATCAGTTACAGCTTCTGCTACTCGTGTTGGCACCTGTGTTCCGCCTGGACCATCAAAATAGGCAATCGGAAAACTATTGTGTGTTCTTTTTAGCGCTGGGAAATTGGATCTGATTTGTTCGATTGATTTTATTTTCATAATTCACTCATTCATTTGTTATTAAGACGGGGAAAGAAAAGATAAGTAATTTACATAAAAAAACCCGGACAAAGTTATCCGGGTTTAGTTGAAATGTAAGTTTAGTATTTTTTTGTAAATATGGGATTAGTTGTTAAGAATGGCCATCAATCGTCCCAATACTTCATTGAGGATACGTTTGGGTGCTCTTTCTAATAATTCCGCACGGCGTGATTCCCAGTCCAATGTTTTTACTTGGTGTGATAGAATTTCTCCTTGAACCTTATGTCCATTCGGTATTGTAACATTAAAAGGGTTTTCCCTAATAGTACTAGTAATGGGACACACAAGGACTAATCCTGTTGTTACATTGAATTCAGAGGCTGATATGACTAATGCAGGTCTCCTCTTATCAATTTCGACCCCCGCACTAGGCATAAAATCCAATAGTATAAAATGTCCGCGCTCAGGTGTGTATGTGGATTTTGTGTTTATTGTCATTCAACAATCTCTTTCCCTACATCAGAACCCCAATCAACTTCCTGACCCCGCTCGTTATCTGGAAATCCTGCTAACAAGTCACTCAAATTATATTTTGGAATCCTGTTCGGGGTTACAACCAAGCTATCTTGTTCTAGTTTAAACTCAACCTGTGTTCCTTTGCCCATTTTAAGAGCATCAGCAATACCTTTAGGTATGCGTACTGCCAGACTGTTGCCACTTTCAAATATGGTCTGTGACATAATTTTATACTTTCTAGTTTGTGATTTATCTTCGGAAGAAGTATATATAATGTATATACATTTCTCTGTGATAAAAATCACATTCGTCCATTTCTACCCCACGCTTTAGATTCTGGTACAACAGTAACTAATACTGATCTTCCAAATCAGGCATCGCCCAATTAGCAACTCCTTTGACGGGAGAAGTAAATCTTAGGATGTTTTTCAACACTCCTCAAGGTTTTTTAAGTAATGTAAAATTTCAGTCATTTTTACACAATTCCACTTGCCCCATATTTGTCCCCAACCAAGTAACCCCATTAAATCCATTTGGAACCTTTTGGGAGAAATAAAAAAACCTGTCAAGTGTTGATATGACAGGCTTTATGGGTGTGGGCGGTACTGGATTCGAACCAGTGACCCTCCCGATTCTATCGGGATGCTCAAACCAGCTATAGGTCTAAGTTCTTAATCAAATATGTAGGATTTTTGAACCCTTTCAACCTTTTTTCAAAAGACATAGCTTCAGTTCTGGTTTCAAACTCTTTTGAGAACATCAACTCCCATGGACCTTTGCCACTTGTATATTTATTACGGTTTTGGTTATGGCGTTTTATTCGATCATCTAAATTATTAGTATGACCAATGTAAAAAGAATCATTTCGAGAAGAGTAAATTACGTAAGTCCAATACATAGTTGTTTTAAAATAAAAAACCCAGAGGTATTTCCCTGGGTTTAATGTGGGCGGTACAAGATTCGAACTTGTGACCCCCTGCTTGTAAGGCAGGTGCTCTAACCAGCTGAGCTAACCGCCCCCCTCAATTTTTTGAAGACTCTAAATATACATCTCTCAAATTATTTTTTCAAGATGTTTATTCTTTATTTTTTGCCAAAATAGATATTGGAATAATAACAAGATATGCAATAACCAAAATAATAGGTGCCAAAGTACGTGACAAAAAGCCATTTACGGGAGGTTGCGCCATTAAAACAAAACCAATGATTATTGTAATAATGCCTGCTGTTAATATATACAGGTTGCGTTTACCAAAAGTAAAGCTTTGAACCGGGGCTTGGGTTTTTGCAGTTTTAGCCATGTTTTTCCTTTATATATTTTGGGGATGACTGGTTAAAAGATGACAGCCAATATAAAATTCACTTCACTGTAAATCAAATGTAATCTGTGTTTGTTTAGGCATTTTTTGTAGAAAAATTTTTCTCCGTTACGCTAAATTTTGTATAATCAAACAGTTATGTTTCAAATAAAAAATATGAACAATAAAAATCTTTTTTTTCTCCTTATATTCTTCTTCTTGTTTTTTGTTCAACCTGTTTTTGCACAGTCTGACAGTCTGTTGAATTTGATTAATGATTTGTCTGAAAATGAAACCTATCTTGATGATTTACTTCTCGATTTATCTGAAAACCCTGTAAACATTAATACCGCCACGCGCAGTGATTTGCTGGAAATCCCTTTAATTACAAATGAAATGGCTGACAGTATTGTTATTTTAAGGCAAAGACTTGGACGTTTTAAAAGTAAACGGCAAATACGTAAAATTATAACGGCTGAAGTTTATGGCTTAATAAAAGAGTTTATAACAATCTCAGAAAAACACAAAAGTAAAATAAAAATTACACAAAGAAACAGTCTTAGACTTGAACGGATTAATGAAATTGAATCGGAACAATATTTGGGAAGTATACTGAATAATTATAGCAGGATTAAATATCAACACAGCCCGGAATTATCATTTGGATTTATTGCCCAAAAAGATCCTGATGAATCTAATTATATTGATCATCTTAATTTTGCGGCTCAATATAAAAAAGCAAAATGGAATTTAATTGCCGGTGATTATTATCTACAATTTGGGCAAGGGCTTTCCCATTCCAACCCTTATGGTAACCAAAAAAGCATTTACCTTTCTGCTGTTTTCAGAGAAGCCACAATTGTTGCACGCCCAAACCTAACCAGTTCTGAATCAACGGGGAAGTATGGCCTGTTTGGACGCTATCATTTAAACGATAAAACTGACTTATTTTCATTTTATTCAAAAAGTGGGCGTGATGTAAAGCAGGAACATAATTCAATTACAGGTTTTAAATATGACGGGTTGCACCGAAATTCAAGAGAAATTGAGTCCAAGGATTTGATACATGAAAAAAGTTTTGGAGCAGGGCTAAATTATAGTTTCAATAACTCAATAAAGATTGGAGCACTTTACAGCCAATATGCTTTTGATAAAACCATACAAAATAACTTTGCAGTTTTAGGAGCTAAAAAACGTCGGCAAATTTTTGCCTTCGAAGGAAATGGGTTCAATCAATTAGCGTTTAGTTATAATTGGAAAGTTGAAAACGTAAAATTTAGCGGGGAGTTTAGTCAGGCCAATAAAGGTGGTCCAGGTTGGGTTCAATCTGCATTTTATACAAAAGAGAAATTTAGAGCCGGTGTAAAATATTGGCGTCTTGCAAAAGATTTCCTTTCAGCTGATGGTAGGGCTTTTGATGATTCTAATCCCTTTCCGCAAGGTGTTACAGGGTATTTTGCAGCACTCCAATTTAAGATAATTGAATCGATTTCATTTGGTGCTTTTAAATTATATGAACAACAACTGTGGCGTAGCTATTTTGAACCAATGCCAACAGAAAAGAATGAATGGCTTGGACAACTCGATTGGAAAAATAAGACAATTTCAACAACAATCAGATATAGAGATAAGCAAGCAGAATCTTTTGAAGAAGTTAAAAATATTTATACGCGGCTTGAGCAGAATCAGAAATTTATACGTCTTGAATTAAAATACAGCCCAACAAAAATAGTAAAATTGAAAACACGCTGGGAACATACTTTTATTGAAAACTCAAAAGAACGAGGGACACTTTTTTATCAGGATTTCGAGTACAAATTTTTTGAAGATATACAATTTAACACTCGGTTTACTTTTTTTAATACAACCTCTTTTGATTCCCGGCTTTATGAATATGAACGTGACCTACCCGGAAGTTTTTCAAATATTGCTTTATTTAACAATGGCCTAAAAAGTTATTTGCTGGTAAAATGGAAAATGAATAACAATTTTTCGTTTTGGATTAAAGGGCGCTATGTGACAAAATATGAGACCTCACTACGAGGAGAAATTAATCAGGCAATTAGCCGGGATTTGCGAATGCAGGCAGTTGTTTCTTTCTAAGTTGTTATGATGCATAAAAAAAATGTCATTCCTGTGAGCTATAAACAGGAATGACATTTAGTATTATTTTAAAACAAATTATTTACCAAATTTTTACTCGTTGGTCTTCAGAGCGATACATGGCATCGCCTTCCTTCACGTCAAATGCTTCATAAAACTCAGGCATATTCGATGTAATTCCATTTGCCCTGTACTGGCTTGGAGAATGAGGATCTGTCATCAGGCGTTGTCTCAATGCTTCATCACGATATTTGCGAGCCCAAATCTGTGCCCATCCAAGAAAGAAGCGCTGCTCTCCAGTCATTCCATCAATCACCGGAGAGTTTTTACCATTTAGTGAATTTTTATAAGCATAATATGAAACAGTCAAACCGCCGATATCTGCAATGTTTTCGCCAAGAGTTAATTTTCCATTAACATGCATCGTATCGATAGGATTATAACCATTATATTGTTCTATCATTACATTGGCGCGTTTTTTAAACTCTTCACCATCTTCTTTTGTCCACCAATCAATCAGGTTACCATCACCATTGTATTGCCTTCCACTGTCATCAAAACCGTGGATAATTTCATGGCCGATAACTGCACCGATTCCACCATAATTTACGGCGTCATCTGCTTCCATATTAAAGAAAGGAGGTTGGAGGATTGCGGCCGGAAACACGATCTCATTTTTTGGAGGACTGTAATAGGCGTTTACTGTTTGAGGTGTCATTCCCCATTCTGTACGATCAATTGGTTTGCCTAATTTGTCCATATCACGATTGTATTCAACGATGGTTGCTCTAACCAAATTACCAATCAGATCATCACTTTTTATTTCAAGCGCAGAATAATCTTTCCATTTATCCGGATAACCGATTTTAGGTGTGAATTTTGATAGTTTTTCCTGTGCTTTTACTTTTGTTTCAGCACTCATCCACTCCAAACCATCAATGCGTATCTTAAGTGATTCTCTTAAGTTATTAACAAGTTGTTTCATTCTTTCTTTAGCTTCGGGTTTGAAATGACGCTCCACATATAGTTTGCCAACAATCTCTCCGAGGGTGCCTTCTACAGATGATACAGCTCTTTTCCAGCGTGGTCGGTCTTTTTCTGTACCTGACAGGGTACGACTAAAGAAATCAAAATTTTCCGTTACAAAATTACTGCTCAAATAAGCAGCAGCGTCGGTGAGTACATTCCAGGTGTAATATGTTTTCCAATCTTCCAATGAAACTTTGCCGATTATTTTGTTAGCGGCTTGTAAATAAGTTGGCTGGAAAACACACAAACTGTCTTCTGCGCCAAATCCGGATTCTTGTGCATATAAGGCCCAGTTGAAGTTGGACATTTTTTTATCCAAATCTGCAATGGCCAGTTTATTGTATGTTTTTGCCGGGTTACGGTTTTCCACGCGTGTCCAATGGTTCTCAGCAATCATAGTTTCAATTTTTAAAATAGATTTTGCTTTAGCAGCTCCATTTTCAATACCGGCCATATCAAACATTTTTTCCATGTGTGTTAAAAATTTTGCGCGGATATCTATAAAACGATCTGTATCTTTTAAATAATAATCTCTGTCGGGCAAGCTAATTCCGGTTTGATAAATATTTACAATGTACTGGCTGGAATTTTTTCCGTCCTGGGCTATAAAATGAACAAATGGTCCGTAAACACCAATACTGGCCAGGTAAGCCATATGTTTAACTAAATCATCTTTACTATTAATAGCTGCTATTTTTTCCAACTCTTCATTTAACGGAGAAACGCCAAGTTCTTCAATTTTGGCACTATCCATAAAACTCAAATACATGTCGCCCACTTTTTGGGTGTTGCTGCCGGCAGGTTTATCTTTAGCGTTGGAGGCTTCTTCGATGATTTTACGAAGATTAATTTTTGCTTCATCGGCCAATTTTGTGAATGAGCCATAATTTGATTTGTCTGCTGGTATTTCAAAATCTTTTAACCAGGTACCATTCATGTAAGCATAAAAATCTTCACTTGGTTTTACAGTTTTATCCATTTGGGTTTGATCGATCCCGGATTTTAACTGTTTTTGACAAGACAGTAGAACTGCAATAAGCAGAACAGTAATAGAAAAATACTTAAACATTGTTTCCCCCTGTTTAGGATTAAATAAAATAAAGCTTTAGTGAAATGATTTTGCGGGTTTAAAAAGTTACGGTCATAAATGTACGGGATTAAAACTGAAAAGTTAAAATTTTTATTTACAAAGCTATAGACAATAAAAGCTGATTCTGAAGCCTTTTAAAGAACCAGCTTTTAGGAGATTTTTTTTATCTTATCAAAAGCATTTTACGAACCTGGCTAAATTTCTGTCCCATTTGAATTTTGTAATAATATACTCCACTTGCTATACCTGTTGCGTTAAACGTCACTTTGTGTTTTCCGGACATTTGCGGCTTGTCAACCAGTGTTTTTACCCTGCGACCCAATACATCATAAACAATCAGCTTAACATGTACGGGCGAATAGCTATTCGTCCCAACCTGATACTTAATTACCGTTTCAGGATTAAACGGGTTGGGATAATTGGCATAAAGTTTAAAATCTGTAGCCTGTATTTTTAATAAATCCTCTTTGATTCCAACTGGTAAAAGATCCGGTTTGCCTTCAACCCAATCCGCATTAATTATTAGTCCGTCAAAGCCGTTCGAGGTCAAATCGTTCAGCGTATCGCCATTGGCCTCATTAAACTGCCAATATCCAATTAAGCCGTCTATCTCAGGATCAATATAGTGGTTCCAGTTTTGTTGAATTCTGGTTGTAGAACGGGCAATATTCCACAAACGAACCTCGTCCAGCGCACCAATATAAGAACGTGATTTACTCAAAGCATCGGCCATAATTAATGGTGCTGTACTGTTGTCCCGTACAGGGCCAACTGCTTTGGAGGAAATTACACTCAACTCAGTTAAATCACCATTAACAAAAACCCTCAGGCTATCATTTTCTGAGTCAAATGCAATTGCTATATGTTGCCATGTATTTAGCTTAATGGAACTGTCCGGTGTTCCATAGGCGCTACTGGAACCACTTTCGTGACGCATATTAATCACAAAGCTTTCTGCATTATATTTCCCAGCATTTGTTTTTCTTAAAAAGCCACTTAAGTTACCTTTATCAAAAATTCGGCCTAACCCTGTTACTGCTTTTCCCCAGTCTGTGGGATTAATCCAAAACTCTAGTGTATAAGCCGTTGTAATATTCAAACCGGAATCTGCTTGAATTTCTACATAGTTTTCTTGTATGTCAAAAGCCAAAGCACTCTCTCCATTAAAGACACGGATAAAATCGTTAAATACGGTGTCAGTCTGGATTGAGTCATTTTGTAGTTTCAGTTTCACGTCAAAGCGGCCAGGTGAATCATAAACGAATTGTGGGTTTTGCAGATCAGAATCGATCAAGCCATCATTATCAAAATCCCATTGCCAAACCAATGATGAATCGGACTCATCATAAAAGGAATAATCTGTAAAGTTCACATTGAAGGGCGCGTGTCCGCTCTGGGAATCCTTGGCGAAGCGCGGCTTTAGTAGAAGGGGAATATCAAAAAACTTAATTACAGTAGCCAAAAAATCTTCTCTGGAGTTTGGAATACCGTTATCAACTAACTCGGCAAAGGCATAAGAGAAAACCAGGGATTTCTGACCATATACACCTTCAGACTGAATAGAAACATTGCCATAATCTGCTTCGATTAATGCTACTAATCCATTCCCGTCCGGTTGAAAACGATCGATTGAAGAATTGCCGATTTGGTTTGATCCCATAAAATGAATGTTGTTTAAAATGCTCAAGGGTTGGCCTATAAGATTTTCTGAAGCGTGATTTCCACTGGTCCCATTATCTACGGATTGTATTCCGAGTAAGTTCAACAGCTGAGAATTGCCGGATTGATTTTGCCCTAATACATCGCCTCCTTCTATGTAAAGGTTGCCGCCGTTTTCGAGGTATTCAACAACTACAGCAGCCATTTCATCGTTGAAGGGGGTAATTTCATGGCTTCCATTTCCAAATGATAAAAAAACAGCCTTATATCCAATCATTGAAGATGGTAGTTTTTCTGATCTGGAATATACATTTTGAATGTTTAATTCTTTTAACAAATTGTTGATATATCGCCCACTGTGATCAACGCCGCCCTTTACACCTTCCCAAACAAAAATACCGTCATTTACCGAGATGAAATCTAAAAGGGAATCTGTTGAACTATTTTTACCATCAGAAGCGGTGAGTTTAACAGTGTACAGACCAGGCTCTGTATAAGTGTGTTGTGGATTTTTCTGGTAGGAATCAATAATGCCATCGTTTTCAAAATCCCATTCCCATGTCGTAATTGTGTCGGGAAAAGAAAGGGATTGGTCTTGAAAATTAACTGTTAAACCTGCAGGGCCTCCTGTAGTATCGGCGGTAATAAAAATAGTAACAGGGTCTGTTATGTAGCCGGTTTCTGTAAAAATTTCAAAAATGGCATCCAAATTTTCACCGTCAAAGTTATCACGGTCTGATTGAATGAAGGCAAAGGCTGCATCTCGCTGACTTGAATTTTCATTAAGCATAGAAAGGCCTTCAAGAAAGTTAATATCAGTAGCATACTTGCCTATACGGTCATAAATCTTCATCAAAGAAGTTGCCCAAATCTGACCATCTGTATGGATTTGATTTATCAGGCCACCGGGATATTTTGCACCATAATCGCTTACCCTACCATCCCAAAAGGTGTTGTGACCGTCCCAGCTAAAAACCCAATTATATTTAGGGTGGGTCTCATCCATAAAACCTTTGTCACGCTTATAAGATTGTGCCCAATAATCACCACAACCTTCGCTCAATCCATCTACCTGGGAAAGCCCGCCATTTGTCAGCCAGTCATGCAATCCATGACCAAGCTCGTGAATCACAACATCATGATCTTCGCCATCGGCCACACCACCATCACCAAAAGCAACATAGCCCTGACTTGTATACCATGAATTATCGCCACCATTTAACCCATGTGGATCAAACTGTACTCCACCGGAATAATGGTACGGCATCAAACTGATTCCCAAAGTGTCATTTATATAGCGCATGGAACGATCGATATGATAAAATACATTGGTTGCCTCAAAACCATTCTGGCTGCGGGTAAAAAAGAAATTACTGCTATCCTGTTTATGCAAGCCTGTATAAGGGGCCTCATAATCCACGATGGAAGCATATTGACTTTTAAGGCTGTATTTGCCACCCTCCAAAGTTAATTCCTGAAGTGGCACCTGAACCAGTTGAGCCGACAAGGAATCAGAATCGTTATCGTTATTATCAATAAAACCGGTATCTCCATATTCTGCACCGGAGCGGGTGATGGGGTCGGGATTAAAAACCCAGCCAATTCCTGATTCCGGTAAACCGCTAAAATAGCATGCCTGGTCTTTGGCTTTAATTATTTCCCCGCTTTGAGCATCGATTAAAAATTCCCAGTCACCAAGATTTTTTCGTTGAGGGATAAATGATACTTTTTGTACAAGACGGTTATTTCTATTATGGCTGAAAACCATCATTTCATTTTTTAAAAACTTTACATCCTCAGATATGGCCAAATGACTTTTTGAGATCTGTAGCGCTTCGGTTTCTGAGATGGCGATTTCCTGATTTAGTGAGATATTTGGCTTATAGCTGTTTGCCACAAAAACAACTTCATTATTTCTGTTTATTGAAACTACGATACTGGATTTATAAACTGGGTAGTTTTGATAAATCTGCTTAAAGCGCACACGATAACCAGCGCGCATTTCTGATGTGGAAGAATGACGCAGAGTTTCCCCGACATTTTTAATGCCAAATTTATAGCCGTTTTCTTCGAGATAGTTTAGGGCTATTTCTACCGGCATATCAAAGTTGCTTTTATAATTAATATCGCGCAGAGCCGATGGATAATATTTTGCCTGATTGAGGGTACTGCTTTGTTTTTGAAATAAAACATTTTTAGCAGGATCAATTTCCAGGTGTAGGTTGGGTGATCCCTTTTGGGCAAAAAGAAAAGATGTTGAAAATGAAATTAACAAAATCAGGATTTGAAAAGTTTTGATCTTCATGGTTCTCCCATATGACGGTTTATTCAATTTTTTCCACAGATTCGCTCGGAACAATTAAAAGTTCTCATCTCTGTGATTCTCTTTGTCCACTGTGCCAGTCGGTAGACTGATCTGCCGAATGGCGGGGTTAAGGTTTTCCAGCCCCATAGAGAAAGGGGCTTTAAACAAGGCGTTTAAAATACAATAAATGTGCCTTTTTGCAAATAGCGAGATATTTTGGAGGATTAATATGAAAAGAAAAAGCCATACATCTGGTAGATTAGCGCAGGTAAAGCATTTTCTTTGTTTGGGTAAACTGGCCTGCTTTAACCTGGTACAGGTAAATACCGCTGGAAAGGTTATAGACCGTAGCATTAAAGCCCACGGTATAGTCACCGGGGTTTTGGCGGGCATTAAGCAGTGTCCCAACCTCTTCCCCAAGAATATTAAATATTTTTATTTGAACATGTACCTTGTCCAAACCATAGGCAATGGAATATTTAATTTTGGTAGAAGGATTAAAAGGGTTTGGATAATTTTGCCCCAGCTTAATTGTCTGTGGCATCACATTTTTTTTGTCCCCAAGCGTTGTAACGGAGTCACCATTTTCATCAACCAGCAGGTAACTAACATAGATATCCGGTAAATCACTACTGTCTTCTAACGCAGCGTCGTTATCAGATTGAAAAAAAAGAACCGTGCCATCTTCTGATATCCATGGATATTGGTCAGTTCCCCCAACATGGTCATTAATATTTGAATCAGGAAGAAAAGGTTTTGTATTAATATTCAAATAGTTTGAACCACCCCAGGTATTTTTTGTAGAGTCCCAATAACTGACACACAGCTCTAATCCGCGCTCATTTAGTATTTCATTGTCCCACGCGCGTAAACCATAATACATTTTCTTTTTATCTTTTGTAATGCTTAAACCAAAAAAATAACCAATGCCAAATTGCGGGTGCCAGTAATAGTTATTTAATAAACGCCATTGCTGCAATGTGTCGTCCCAGGCGTAAGCGGCTGGCCCGTCAGTTACCCACTGGTTACCAACGGTATAAATAGTGTCACGGCTTACTTCATACAGGTAATTCTCATGTGAGGAACTGTTGATAACGGGCCCCATATTATACGCCGGCCCCCAGTCGTTCAGGGAATCGCTCCAGTCGTTAAACCACAAGTCCCATCCGCCATAACCGCCCCAGGCGCTGTAATACAGGCGTTTGCCGTCTTTGCTTATGCTTGGGCTGCGCGTAGGCGTGCCGTTGTTTACATTGCTGTTTAACACCACAGGGGTTTGCCAAACCCCGTGCAGTTTCACGGAGCTGTATATGTTACCATGTTTTCTAAAATAGAGGGTGTCCAGGTTCTTTGTTAAGCTTGGCGTCCTTTCACCAACAAAGCGTATGGCAAAAGTATCAAGGCGTACCGGCTCGCTCCATATTTCCGGCGCAATGGGGTAGTCCTGGGCATGGGCGGCAATGGTCAAAAAGCCAAACAGGGGCAAAGCGCTTAAAACAGTTTTTATTTTCATGTTTTTTATATCCGGTTAGAAACAAATGCAAGAAAAAAACTATCTTATCAACAACATTTTTCTGGATTGTGCATGCCTTCCATTAATTCTTAATTGGTAAAAATAAACGCCGCTGGAAAGGCTGGTTCCGTCAAAAGTTACATTTTTTAATCCGGGGGGTTGCCTGTCTTTAACGAGAGTTTTTATTTTCCTGCCATTTGTATCATAAACCTCCAATAATACAGTGCTTTTTTTATTAAGGGTATAGCGAATTATTGTAGAAGGATTAAAAGGATTTGGGTAGTTTTGTGATAAATGAAAATCATTAAGCGGATTTGTTTTATCTATTCCCAGAATATCGATACAGCATAAAATTGAAACACCTTGAGTAACCCAGTCTGAGTGAGCATCAGATCCCTCCAAAAATAAACTTACACCCGGACTATAGTCTTCCAAATACAACAGCTCGAAATTGTTTTCTGCGTCTATCCTGCGTGATACACTAGGAAAAACATCAGACCATCCGTAAGTACCACCAATGTACTGTTGGTCACTAAAACCGAAGGGTTTTTGATGAGTATCAATAGCACTTGTTACCATCATAATATTTGTGGACATATATTCGCTAAGGGAATCACTAGGAAAATCTAATGCAAATACTATTTTCATTTCTTCGTCAATTTCTGGCCCTTGAAATGCAATAGCTACTTTATCGCCATTTTCTCCCACAGCAATTGAAGGATATGCTTGCCCAATCCCATTGCCGGGAAATGAATTTAATATTTGATCTGTTAGCGCTGTGTCCAGTTTGGCAGTTTCGATTACTTCCCTGATTACGTCATTCCAGTATCCAATCGAAAAAACAAAAACAGTGTCTTTGCCAAATATTTCCCTGCCATAACCGTTAAAAGCAACATGCAGGTGGCCCTGGCCATCCAAAGCAGAACTTAGTTGCGCGAAATTCTCTACAAGAAACTGGCGCCCATTTTCATGAAATTTTTCATCAACAATCAATTCGTTGGTCCAGGTTTGTCCGGCATTTTCACTTACCGCTAAATATAAGCCTTCTCCGGCTGCTGCTTCAGTTGTATCGTCCATTGTATATACTGAAACAAGCCTGTTATGGTTTGTTGGGTCAATCAATACCTCATTTGCTAAGTTGCCAAGTACCAGGTCAGTGTTAGGATTTTGAGGCCAATCCTGAAATGTCCATGTAGAGCCATTATTAGCACTATAAGCAATTTTATTTCCCAGGCTAACAACTATACTATTTCCTTGTACATCAATCCGCGGGCTATATATATTTCCATCATCTGTAAATATTGTATCTTCCAAAAAACTAAATTGTGCCTCACCTGAATCACGCC
Organism: Calditrichota bacterium; assembly: GCA_013112635.1. Classification (NCBI taxonomy): domain Bacteria; kingdom Pseudomonadati; phylum Calditrichota; species Calditrichota bacterium. The sequence goes on from JABFGF010000003.1 coordinate 140,919, forward strand.
AAATAGAGATTCCATTATTACTGACTGCTATTAGTGCCTGATTGTCAGCTCCAGTTGTAATATTACCTAAAGCTGTTGTTCTATTACCTGTAACTTTATAGTTCCCCAAAAAAGCGGAAGTGTTGTTACTCAAAAAATCATAGGTAATATCCTGGGAGGTCTCTTCAGTTGATGTCTTCATATATGCCATATGCAATCCCTTTTCTGACCGGGCAATTAAGCGGATTGGGCTTTCGCTATAATCATATAGAGTTGCGCCAAGAAAGATATCCGAATTTGTTTTATTTATTACGTTTTGATTGACGGGAAAAGATTTTACCGGTGTTTTATTCCATTTTGGATTTTTTTTCGTCAGTTCAGGATTATTACCGGCGATGAGAATTGATGAAAAAAATATATTGAGTAATAAAAATATTGCACGTTTCATACCTTCCTCCCTGCTCAAATGAACATAGTGTAATGATTTGATGTAATTTTAATTGTTGAAATATTAACCACTGAGCACATATAGCTACTATTTGTATAGTATATTATGTTTATAATACCAGGGTCGTGGTTGGGATAAACGAGATGAATTTTAACTGCTATATTTTATAAAAACATTAACCTGATTACAAGAAAATTTTCGCAATAAACAATGGAAGATACCGCAGACAGGTTTATGACACTTTTTCAATTAAAAATAATTAAAGCCTAATGGAGAATCATACTTCTTCCGATTTAATAAAATATCCAATACGGGTTGGGAAAATTGACTTTCTGAAAGAGACTTCATTCATAATGTGACCTAATTATTAGTAAAATTTTACACTTGCTGCGGAACCCAGCCTCTATACTTATGTTATACCGATTAGTAAATGATTTGTATATAATGAGTCGAGTATAACTTTCAAGACGAAGTGTTTTTAAAAATTCATAACACTTCTGTTCAAGTATATAAAAAGTGCGCGTTTAAAAATAACAAGTTGCCCATTTAGGAGGTTATTATGAAAGCAAGTCAAAAGATTTTGGAAAGTTTTCAAAAGACTTTCAACGAGAAGCAATACGAAGACCTCAACTGGTCCGGTTCCTTCGAAGAATATCTGGACCGCGTTTCAGCTAACCCCCAAATTGCACGCAGCGCCTATCAGCGCATCTACCATATGATCCTCTCCTATGGCACCGAGGAATACACCGATAACAAAAAGAAAATAATCCACTATAATTTTTTTGATGACCCCAAGCATGATGGCAAAGATTCCATTTATGGGCTTGACATCTCTTTGATGAAACTTGTTAATATTTTTAAATCGGCCGCACACCGCTATGGCACAGAAAAACGTGTTTTGCTTTTGCATGGACCTGTGGGCAGTGCCAAAAGTACAATCGCCAGATTGTTAAAACACGGCTTGGAAGATTATTCCAAATCAAACGAAGGCGCACTTTATACATACAGCTGGGTAAATATTGATGGTGAAAATGATCATGAAATTCCATCACCCATGCACCAGGATCCGCTTTTACTGATGCCCGATGAACTGCGCGAAGTCTTTTTGAAGGAGATCAACAAGAGTTTACCGATCGAAGAAAAAATTACCCTGGCCGGAGATTTAAACCCATCCTGCCGGCAGATTTTTAAAAACCTAATGCTGAAATATCATGGCGATTGGAATAAAGCAATCCAGCACATTAAAGTACGCCGTTTAATCCTCTCGGAAAAAGACCGCATTGGTATTGGCACCTTTCAACCTAAAGATGAGAAGAATCAGGATTCTACTGAGCTGACCGGTGATATTAATTATCGCAAGATTGCCGAGTATGGCTCTGATTCTGATCCACGAGCTTTTAATTTTGACGGCGAATTTAACATTGCCAATCGTGGTATCATTGAATTTATTGAGGTTTTAAAACTGGATGTGGCCTTTTTGTACGATCTGCTTAGTGCATCACAGGAGCACAAAATTAAACCCAAAAAGTTTGCCCAAACCGATATCGATGAAGTGATTATAGGTCATACCAATGAACCTGAATATCGCAAGCTGCAAAACAATGAATTTATGGAAGCCCTACGTGACAGGACCGTAAAAATTGATGTGCCCTATATAACCAAATTTACCGAGGAAGTGAAAATCTATAAAAAGGATTATAATTCCAATAAAATTATGGGCAAACATATTGCACCTCATACAATAGAAATGGCGGCCATGTGGGCAATTTTAACACGCTTGGAAGAGCCAAAGAAACACAACCTGACCCTGCTGCAAAAATTGAAATTATATGATGGCAAAACAATTCCGGGTTTTACAGAAGACAATGTGCGAGAGCTTCGAAAAGAAACAGAACGTGAAGGTCTTGAAGGCATTTCACCACGCTACATCCAGGACAAAATCAGCAATGCGTTGGTCAGCGATATTGGAGAGAATTATATTAATCCGTTTATGGTGATGAACGAGCTTGAATCCGGTCTGAAAAACAGCAGCCTAATTACCAACGAGGAGATGAAAAAGAAATACAGAGAATTACTTGGTGTTGTAAAACAGGAATATACTGAGATTGTAAAAAATGAGGTGCAGCGTGCCATCAGCGCCGATGAAGACTCTATTTCAAAACTTGCGGGAAATTACATTGATAACATCAAAGCCTACACTCAAAAAGAACGTGTAAAAAATAAATACACAGGCGAAGATGAAGAGCCTAATGAAAGACTGATGCGTTCCATCGAAGAAAAAATTGATATCCCGGAATCGCGCAAAGATGATTTCCGCCGTGAAATTATGAACTATATCGGCGCCCTGTCCCTGGAAGGCAAGCAGTTTGATTATAAATCCAATGAACGTCTGCACCGCGCGCTGGAGAAAAAATTGTTTGAAGACCAGAAAGACACAATCAAATTAACAACTCTTGTTTCCAGTGTTGTGGATAAAGAGACTCAAAAGAAAATTGATATTGTTAAGGCGCGCATGGTTAAAAACTATGGCTACACGGAAGAAAGTGCCACGGATGTAATTAATTATGTTTCCAGTATTTTCTCCCGTGGAGACATAAAAACTGAACAGGAAGAAACAAAATAAATGCAAATAATTAAATGGCAAAATTCAAAAATCAAATAAATAAGAAAAAAGAAATTTAAAATCCCAAACGGTATATCCCGATTTTGAGATTCTTACTTAGTTTGGAATTTATTATTTGTGTTTTGAAATTTTACTTTAGTAGAAAGTAATTATGGTCCTTCAAATAGAAGAAGACGTAAATCGCTTTAAGAAAATCATCAAGGGTAAAATAAAAGAGAACCTGCGCAAATATATTACCCATGGTGAAATGATTGGCAAAAAGGGCAAGGAATTTGTCAGCATCCCGATTCCGCAAATCGATTTACCGCGCTTTAAATATGGCGATCCCCAAAAGGGTGGTGTAAGCAGCGGACCGGGAGAAGAAGGCGATGTGATAGGGCAGGAAGGCGAAGAAGGAACCGGCGAAGCTGGGAATATGCCGGGCAAGCATGTCCGCGAAGTTGAACTGACCATGGATGAGTTGGCCAATCTTTTAGGCGAGGAATTGGAACTGCCGAGGATTGAGCCAAAGGGCGGCAAAGAAGTTACCAGCAAGCGTACAAAATATAGCGGCATTAGAAATACCGGCCCGGAATCTCTCAAACATTTTAAACGCACTTATCGTGAAGCCTTGAAAAGACAGGTTTCTTCCAATGAATATAATAAAGACAAACCGATCATCATCCCGATTAAAGAAGATAAAAGATATCGCTCCTGGAAAACAGAATTAAAGCCGCAAACAAATGCTGTTGTGATTTATATGATGGATGTGTCCGGTTCCATGGGCGATGAGCAAAAAGAGATTGTACGTATCGAAACTTTTTGGATTGATACCTGGTTGCGCTCTCATTATCCCGGTTTGCAAACACGTTATATCATCCATGATGCAGCAGCTGCCGAGGTGGATCAGGAAACATTTTTTACAACCAAGGAGAGTGGTGGAACGGTCATTTCATCGGCCTATTCTTTGTGTGCCCAAATAATTGAACGTGAATATCCTGCCAGCGAGTGGAATATTTACCCGTTTCATTTTTCTGATGGGGACAATTGGTCTCTCGAAGATAATGCACGTTGTTTTGAAATTATGGAAGATAGGCTTTTCCCGGTGAGTAATATGTTTTGTTATGGCCAGGTAGAAAGCCTTTATGGCAGTGGAAAGTTTATAAACGATTTGCATGATCAGTTTAAGGAAGATGAAATTCTTGTAACCTCAGTTGTCCCAAACAGGGAAGGTATTTTAGACTCCATAAAAGACTTTTTAGGAAAAGGCCGATGATACTTTCTGGTGAACTGGCAGAAGCCAAAGTTGAAATTGAACAGTATGCAGCCGATTATGGTCTGGATTTTTTTCCGCTCATTTTTGAAATATTGCAGTCAGGAGAAATAAATGAACTGGCGGCCAAAGGTGGTTTTCCAATCCGGTATCCTCATTGGCGTTTTGGAATGGAGTTTGAGCAGCTTAACAAAGGCTACACCTACGGTCTGCAAAAAATTTACGAGATGGTTATAAACACCGATCCCTGTTACGCCTATCTGATGGATGCCAATAACATCATTGATCAAAAGCTGGTGATGGCGCACGTTTACGGCCATTGCGATTTTTTTAAAAACAATTATTATTTTTCCAAAACCAATCGCAAAATGATGGATGAAATGGCCAACCATGCCACACGCATCCGCCGCTATATTGATCAGGTTGGCCAGGAGAATGTAGAAGATTTTATTGATCGCTGTTTGTCGCTGGAAAACTTAATCGATTATTATGCACCTTTTATTAAAAGATCTAGCGATGTAATTGACGGGCCAAAGAAGATTAAAAAGCTGAAAAGTAAAAAATATATGGACAGCTTTATTAATCCGCCAGAATTTATTGAGCAGCAAAAACAGCTTTTGAAAGAAGAGCATGATGTGATGCCGGCATTTCCTTCACAACCCGAAACAGATGTGCTGCAATTTTTGATGGAGTTTGCCCCTCTGGAAAACTGGCAGCGAGATGTATTGAGTATTATCAGCGAGGAATCCTATTATTTTGCACCGCAAGGGATGACAAAAATTATGAATGAAGGTTGGGCCTCATACTGGCATTCCACAATCATGACCACAAAAGTTTTAGGCGATGGCGATGTAATCGATTATGCTGATCATCATTCAGGAACAGTGCACATGAGTCCTGGACAAATGAATCCGTATAAGGTGGGGATTGAACTTTTTAGGGATATTGAAGACCGCTGGAATAAGGGACGCTTTGGGAAAGAATATGAAGAATGCGATAGTTATGAAGAGAAGAGAAAATGGGATAAAAAAATAGGACTTGGGCGGGAAAAAATTTTTGAGGTGCGCAAAATTTATAATGATGTCACTTTTATTGACACATTTTTAACACAGGAATTTTGCCAGGATAACCAGCTTTTTACTTATCGGTATAATGAGCGCACAAAAGAATATGAGATCAATTCCCGTGAGTTTGAAGCAATAAAACAACAGCTTTTGTTTTCTTTGACGAATATGGGACAACCCAAAATTCAGGTGGTAAATGGCAATTATGAAAATCGTGGTGAATTACTTTTACAACATGTAACTGATAACTTTGGTCTGGACGAAGCTTACGCCCATCGAACTTTGGAAAATTTATTTTTTATGTGGAAGCGTCCGGTTCAGATTCAGACAAAATCGGGCGAGACAACAATTATTATGGCTTTTGATGGCAAAGAGCATAAAACGCAGGCAATTGGGGAGTAGTAAGTGATGGTGTCATTCAGAGCGGAACAAAAGTGGAGCGAAGAATCCTATGCTTTCGCTGATTGGATGCTTCGTACCTCAGCATGACAATTATCCATGACTAACATTTCAAAGAAAAATAGTATGAGCAAAGCAAAAAAAATATTTGACGATTTTAAAAACTTTGATAAACCGCTGGTAATTAGCGATTCAACCAGAAATTACAATCGTTATAATTACAAGAATGATTTTGAGCTCTCAATTGATTATTTCAAAAAAAGTGATTTAGGTGCCGAATTATTAGCCATAAAAATGATCGATAAAAATCTGCAGAACCTGGTGAATGCCAAGGATAAACTGGAAAAATTTAGTAATGAGCTTTGTGACAGGATAACCTATCTAACAGAAAGTTTTCGTTTAATTGAGATGGATTCAAAAAATAATAAAGCGCAAATCCGTAGCTATCCACCATTTATAAAACAAAATGAAAAACTCTTTTTTGAGATTGTAATCAATGCCTCGCAATGCTCGCTTTTACTTTCACGGAAAGTGTATGATAAATACAATCATTCCACCAAACCCGTCAGCTTTATTTTAAATGATGAAATTTTAGAAAGAATTATTGCTGATTTAATCCTTCAGAATGCTTAGATTCAAAACTCTTGAAAAAACAACAACCTGGATATTGGATATTTCAAATGACATTGAAAAAAATTTTTATGAAACCGTTTCTGTTCTTTTTACTAAGTCTTTCTTTTTTAAATGCTCAAACGACAATTTTCCCAAATGTGTATGGCGAAGAGCTTAAATCAAAATTAGTCCAGGATTATAAGACGGGTTCGGTATTAAGTTATGGCACAGCACGGGATAGTATGTATGCAAGGATTGATAATGTTGATGGCACAATTACTTGCGTTTATAGTGGTTACAGCATTTCAGTTCCTTATGGCTCAGCCAATCCACGAACTTACACAAATGGCGCAAATCCCATCATAAACTGTGAGCACACATGGCCTCAGAGCAAAGGTGCATCGGGTAATGCAAAAAGTGACATGCACCATTTATGGCCAACAAATGCTAATCCAAACTCAGGAAGAGGCAGTTTACCTTTTGCAGAAATTGATGATAGTGATACAGATAGATGGTACTTGAACGTAAACTATGTTACCGGCACACCTTCATCGCAGATTGATGAATATAGTGAATTGGATCTGGACAAAAGTTTTGAAGTACCTGAAGCACATAAAGGAAATGTAGCCAGGGCAATGTTTTATTTTTATACAATGTATAAAAGCCAGGCAGATTCAGAAGATCCAAATTTCTTCAATGTACAGAAAGATGTTTTGAGAAAATGGAACATGATGGATCCGGTAGATGAAGCAGAGATTACCCGAACAAATCATATTGCCAGGCTGCAGGAAGGAAAGCCCAATCCATTCGTTTTAGATACTACCCTGATTGGCCGAGCTTATTTTGGTGTTACAACAAATCTTGAAGAATTTCAAAATTATAGGGCTGAATCTTTTAAGCTAAATCAAAATTATCCTAACCCATTTAATCCGGAAACCGTTATTAGTTATCATGTAAAGGCATATGGCAATTCGCCCCAACATGTTAAGCTTGCAGTTTATGATTTGTTGGGTAGGGAAATAAAAACACTGGTAAATGGAATCCAAAAACCTGGATTGCACAAGATTACTTTTAATGCAGTATCGTTTCCAGCCGGTGTATACTTTTATTCGTTACAAACAAATGAAGGCAGCATTACCCGCAAAATGCTTCTCCTGCCATAGCAGTTTGATATGTTTGCTCCTATTGACTTTATCGAACCACCAATGTAGTTTTCTCAGGCTTAAACGACACTCTTTTAATAATCCCAAAAATTAACTAATCAAATTATTTGTTTTCCAGATGTATTTGTAGGAATCAAGTAAATAAATCAACTAATTATTTAATGGAGGCATTTATGCTTAAGAAGTTTACAATGTTGGTCTCAACCATCATCTTCTCTGCATCAATGGTTTTTGGATCCGGCTTTTCAATTTATGAGCAGGGTGCAAAAGCAACAGCAATGGGCGGCGCTTTTATAGCCCAGGCTAATGATGTAACAAGTGTTTTTTATAACCCCGCAGGGATAACAAGTCAAGAAGGTTTTCAGATTGGTTTAGGTACAACGATAATTATCCCGGCCTTTGCATTTCAGGGACCGGATAATTTAGATCCAAACTTATATACTGAAGCAAAAGACCTGGTTTTTCCACCTTCTACATTTTATGCCACATATCAGATAAATGATAAATTAACCGCGGGATTCGGTTTTTATACTTTGTTTGGATTAGGTTCAGAATGGGATCAGAATTGGGCCGGACGTCAACTGGCTACAAACTCTCATGTTCAGACATTTTACCTGAACCCTGTTGTTGCTTACGAAATAATGGACGGATTATCTGTTTCTGCCGGTTTTAATTATGTGATTGGTAATGTTACTCTTGAAAAAAGCATTTGGTTTGGTCCAAGAAATGTCTTTGGTGAATCCAAATTAGATGCCTCAGGAAATGGAATGGGTTTTAATGCCGGTTTTCAGTTTAAAGCCACAGACGATTTAACAATCGGCGCTATTTATCGTTCTAATGTTTTACTTGAGTTTGATGGCGGCGATGCAACATTTGAATTTCCAACCACAGATAATCCAATAATCAATGCTGAAATTGGCGCTCTCTTTCCAGAAACAAAAGGAAGCTCAGAAATTGAACTACCAACTATGATTGGCTTTGGTGTGGCTTATCAGTTTACTGACAAATTGATTGCAGAGTTTGATTGGATGCAACTTGGTTGGAGCTCTTATGATGAATTGAAAATCACTTTTGATGATCCCGTTGGCGGCAGCACAGAATCTTTAGTTGAAAGAAAATGGGAAGATTCCGCAAGCCTGCGTTTTGGACTTCAATATTCTATAAATGATGATGTTGATCTACGCCTTGGATATTTAAGAGATAACAAAGCTGTGCCTGATGAGCGGGTCGAGCCTTCTTTACCTGAAGGGGACCGTAATCTTTATTCAATAGGATTTGGCTATCGGTTAGATAATTTGACTATTGATGGATTTTATATGTTGCTTACCCAGGATGATCGTAAAATTACAACTTCGGTTGATGATTTTAATGGTGAGTACACAGGCTTAAGCTCCCTGTTTGGTGTAAGTTTTCAGTATGGTTTATAACCCAGAATATAAGGAGACAATTTTATGAAAATTTTCAATTTGTTTTTTATTGTTACGCTGTTTGCCTTTTTTGGGTGTTCCCTTGATACCCCAAGCGAAACGGCCACAGTTTTGAGTACTGGCGATGCCAATTTTACCAGCTATGCGGCACTTGGCAATAGTTTAACTGCCGGGTACCAATCAGGTGCTCTAACAGAAAGACACCAGCAATATAGTTATGTAAATTTTATTGCCCAACAAGCCGGTGTTACAACTTTTCAACAACCTTTAATTGGGTATCCGGGTATTGGTACAAACACAGAAGATGGTGGCGGGATTATTGAGTTAACAGCTCTGGATGGCGGTAGTGGATCCCCACTGCTTACACCCGCGGCACTTGCAGATTATCCTTCATTCAATCCCTTAATGCCTTGGGCCTCTGATGCTGTTAGAGATTACCCTGCACCATATAATAATTTAGGTGTTCCGGGAGCAGTTTTGTGGGATGTTATGAATGCAACAAGCTCTGCAAATTCTGGTGCTGGAACAACAAATAACACCATGTTCGATGTTATTCTAAGAAATCCAAACCTGGACCCAATTGGTGGTCAAAGTTTTACTGCCTTCCAACAGGCAAAATTATTGCAAGCAACTTTTATTACATGCTGGATCGGTAATAACGATGTTTTAGGTTATGCGACAAGCGGAGGTACTTCTCCTGCAGCGCCAACAGATCAAACTACTTTTGGATTTTTATATGGTGTAATGCTGGATTCTTTGGTTGCAACCGGTGCCGATGTAGTTTTAGCAAATATCCCTGATGTAACAGCAATTCCATTTTTTACAACAGTTCCTTATAAAGTTGATCCAGGAACAGGAACAGAAGTAGCATTGGTTATAAGCACAGCTGATGGTCCTCGTCAGGCAACTGCAGATGATTTTATTCTTTTAACTGGTTCAAGTTTAATTGGTGATGTTTCTGGTACATACGGGCCGGCTGGTGTTCCGGTTGGTTTTGATGGAAGCGCTCCAATGCCTAATTCAGTAGTTTTGGATGAAGATGAAATTGCTGTTGCAAAAGCGGCAGTTTCTGGTTTTAATTCAACTATCGCTTCACTTGCATCAGCAAAGAATGTACCTGTCGTAGATGTAAATAGTATTTTTAATGACATCCACGCACATGGCCGTGAAATTGCTGGACTAACATTTACAACATCATTTATTACTGGTGGGCTTTTTAGTTTGGATGGGGTTCATCCAAGCGATTTAGGGTCAGCAATTATAGCAAACGAATTTCTTACTACGATCAATGAAAACTTTGATGCTTCTATTCCTCTGGTAAATGTGATAGATGTAATGGAAGATATTTCACTTAAAAAGTCTTCTTCACAAATCACCTATAATAAAGAGACTTTTGATAATGTTGTAAAATTGTTTGGCGGAAAATAAATCCGAATAAAGATTATTAAAAAGGCAGGGAATTAATTTTCTCTGCCTTTTTTTGTTTAAGTCCATTATTTCTGTATCTTCCGCCGGTTTTAAAATGCAAACGGGATTAAAGATGAAATTCATTTCAACAATTTTCTTAATTATTTCAATTATTTTTACAAGCGCAATTTCTCAAACTACCACTACCGCAGATTTAAAAGTTGGCGATAAAGCACCGGCCTTTTCATTACCCGATCTTGAAAACAACTACGTTTTTTTGCGCGATTTTAGCGGGGAGAAACTTCGTAAGCCCTGGAAGAATAAAACGAAATATGCCGTGGTAATAAGTTTTTTTGCCACTTGGTGCGGTCCATGTAAAAAAGAAATCCCCTATCTTGAAAAGCTTCAAACTGAATTTAAAGAAAAAAATATCCGCTTTTTTCTGATTGATGTCGGTGAGGAGCGTGAAGTGCTGGATGAATATTTAAAAGATAATAAAACAAGTATCACCATTTTGCATGACCGTTATAAACAAACTTCTGAAAAATTTGGAGCCAACTCACTCCCCCGCCTAATAGTAATGGATAAAAATGGTATTATTCAGTTGATTAAAAAAGGGTTTAAAGATGGTGAATCTTTTATGATCGAGATGAAAGCCTTACTTGCTACATTAGTTTAGGTTTTTCAAGCTTTCGAGACAAATCCAGCATCCGCTAAAAATGCGAGATCGTTAGTATAATCACTACTTAATCGGTTCTCAAATTTAGGTTTTGGGAATTGCTTCTTTTAATTATAAATTAGATTAAAAAAATAATGCAAATTCAATTATAAGATCCTTATTATGAATAAACTGACTGCAAAAGATACATTGGACTTGTCGATTCCTGAAAGAATACAATTGGTTGAGGATATTTGGGACACTATAGCTGCAAAAGCAGATTCTGTAGTTTTAACCGACAGGGAAAAAAAAATAATTGATGATAGATTGAAAGCTTATCATAAAAATCCCGACTTGGGTTCTCCCTGGGAAGATGTATACAAAAGAATTGTGAACGGTAGTGAAATATAAATTAATCATTTCACCTGAAGCCGAACAAGATATAAAGGAAGCTTTCTATTGGTATGAAGAAAACAGAAAAGGATTAGGACACGATTTTTTACTTCAGGTTAACGGTGGTTTAAAATTTATTGAAAGGTCTCCAAAGGTTTTTAAAGAAGAGTATAAAGGAACGCGTAAACATGTGATTAAAAGATTTCCATATAAAATAATTTATATAGTGCAAGATAATCTAATAAATATTCTGGCTGTCATTCATGGCAGTAGAAATCCTAAATATACATCAAGTAGAATTAACAGCTTTTAAAAGTGTAAACTAGCTCTTGATTTCCAACCCTTCCTTTATGTAAATTTGCGCCGCTAAAAATTATGTAACCTGTTTAAAAGACAGGCATTTAAAAATAAAAATTAATAAATAAAAAATCCTGACCGCAATGATGGAACAGGATAACTAAATGTTTTAGGAGGAATAGAAATTGGCTAAGACCCGTAAAATGAAATTTAAAACAGAAGTAAACAAACTTCTGGATATATTAACACATTCGCTTTATTCTAACCGTGAGATTTTTCTGCGTGAATTAATTTCCAACGCATCAGACGCATTGGATAAACTGCGTTTTGAGTCAACCCGTGGAACCGATTTGGCTGATTCCGATCTTCCTTTGGAAGTATGCATTGATGTTGATGAAGCTGCAAAACAGATTACAATTACAGATACCGGAATTGGTATGAATGAAGAAGATATCATTGCCAACCTGGGTACGATTGCCAAATCCGGCACAGAAGCGTTTTTAAATATGATGGCTGAAAATGGCAAAGCCGAAGAAAAAGACAAAGATGACGCTTCAACAATTATTGGTAAATTTGGTGTTGGATTTTATTCTGTTTTTATGGCTGCAGATAAAGTAGTAGTAACGTCAAAATCGTTTAAAAAAGATGACGCGGCTGTACGTTGGACATCTGATGGTTTGGGTAGTTTTAGTCTGGAAGTTTTGGATAATGGCGATGTAAAACGCGGCACATCCATCGAAATTCATCTGAGAGAAGATGCAAACGATTTCGCATCCAAGGATAAAATTAAGGAAGTAATAAAGAAACACTCTAACTTCGTAAACTTCCCAATCAATATTGATGGTGAAAAAGCCAACACAGTTACTGCATTATGGCGCGAACCAAAGTTTAAAATAAAACAGGAAGAATACGACGAGTTTTACAAATTTGTAAGTCACGATTTTCAGGAACCGATGGATACAATCCATGTTTCTGTTGATGCACCTGTTCAATTTAATGCCCTGGTTTTTATTCCAAAGCAGGTATTCGATATGTTTGGCTCTCAAAAAGACGATCGCGGGCTTGATCTTTATGTTAATGGTGTTCTTATCCAAAATAAAAATAAGGATTTAATCCCTGAGTACCTTGCTTTTTGTAAAGGCCTTGTTGAGTCACCGGATATTCCGTTAAACGTTTCCCGCGAGACTTTACAAGAAAATCTTGTTGTAAAGAAAATATCGCAGGCGTTGGTAAAACAAATCTTAAGCCACCTTGCTAAAAAAGCCAAAAAGGAAGCGGAGAAATACGAGACATTTTGGAAAGAACATGGCAAAATTTTCAAGTTTGGTTACCAGGATTTTGAGAATAAAGATAAATTTGCCGATCTGCTCTTATTCAACTCATCGGCCAATGAAAATGCCGATCAGCTGACATCGTTGGCGCAGTATGTGGAGCGAATGAAGGAAGATCAAAAGGAAATTTATTATTTAACAGGTGCCAGCCGCGCAGCTATTGAATCTGATCCGCATTTGGAAATTTTTAAACGCAAAGGTTTGGAAGCATTTTATTTGTATGAACCGGTTGATGAGTTTGCTTTGAGCGGTTTGAGCAAGTATAAGGATTTTGAGCTAAAAGCAGTTGAGCAGGTTGATTTGGGCAAACTGGAATCTTTTAAAGAAGAAGAAAAAGAGGGTGAAGAGAAAGCAAAAAGCCTGAGCAAAGCCGATGAAAAAATCTTTGATAAATTATTAAAACGCATTAAAGATATTTTAGGTGAACGTGTTACGGACGTGAAAGAATCGCAGAGATTGCACGACAGCGCCTCATGCCTGGTTAATCCTGATGGAAGCATGACATCGCATATGCATAAAATGATGCAGATGATGAACAAGGATTCCGCACCGCCACAAAAAATAATGGAGATCAATAAAGATCATAAGCTTACACGCAACCTGCTAAAAATATATAAAGCCGACCCGCGCGATGCTTTTATTGATAATGCTGCAGAGCAATTGTTTGAATCCGCATTGTTGTTAGAAGGTTACTTAACAGATCCGCACAAATTGGTTAACCGCATTAATGATGTTCTGGAACAATCAAGCGATTGGCACCCAGCTTCTAAATAGAATTTATTTTTTTATATCTTATATCCTTCCCGGTTTTATAACTGGGAAGGTTTTTTATTTTTAGTCATTTCTCTGGTTATTGCCCAAGATGGTTTTGTTTATAAAAACTGCAAATCAAAAAGTTTTTGGGATATAAATAAAATTCTCTCAACAAATGTTAACCAAATCATTATACAGTTTAAACATAATTCCTTATATTGCCCTCACCTAAAATTTTAACATTTAATTTACGGAGGAATAATGAAATTTTTTACTACACTGATTATTGTATGTTTTTTACCAGTCTTGGTGTTTAGCCAGGCAAATATATTTTTTTCCGAATATATAGAGCCGGATGGGGGATTTAATAAAGCTCTTGAAATCTATAATGCTTCCGATCAAACAGTTAACTTAGATAATTATGTCATAAAAAGTACATCAAATTCTTCAACAGATTGGGAATTTACCGATTCATTTCCAGCCGGAGCAACGATTGCACCTGGTGATGTTTATGTAATAATTGATGACCAGGCTGATGCAGCAGATTTAATTGCTGCAGCTGATTGGGTCACGTCAGGTTTTGAAGCAAATTTTAATGGGAATGATGGTCGTGCCATTTTCTTTATTGATGGTGATGTTTTGATTGATGCAATTGGAAACCCAAACAATCCTGATGCCCTTAATTGGGATGTAGCTGGCATTTCCGAGGGAACATTGAACCATACATTAATTCGTAAATCAAGTGTTGTTAACGGAAATACAGATTGGGCTTTATCAGCGGGCACTAATACAGATGATTCTGAATGGATTGTGTTGGATGCAAACACTTTTGAGAATATTGGTTTTCATGCATATGATGGTGGTAGTTCTGATCTTCCTCCTTCGGTTACAAATATTACCGCTTCTGCAAAAGTACCAGCTGCTGATGAGGTTTTAACAGTTACTGCAAGCGCAGAAGATGACAGCGGCCTTGTTAAAGTTGAGCTGTATTATTCAATTAATGATGGTGAAGAACAAGTGCTTGCAATGGAAAACATTACCGATGCTGTTTACTCTGCTAACATCCCTTCTTCCGCTTATAATAATGGCGATCGCCTGGTCTATTATATTTTAGCCGAAGATAACAAAGCCCAACAAAGGAAAACAAGTGAAATAAAACTATTTGTTGGAGATCCTTCTATTGCCGAAGTAAAACAACTTGATGAAACTGGAGTACTTGTTTTTAATGGATATTATGCCCAATTAACCGGTGTTCTTACAGTAAGTACTGGGGTTTTTGCCGTTGATGATTTACAAGTATTTATGCAAGATGGTTCTGCAGGAATCAATATTCGAATTGATGATGATACGACCAGTGTAATGACAAAAGGAAATTCTTATACTGTTGTTGGCAAGGTAGATCAATTTAATGGACTGATTCAAATTGAACCGGACGATTTTGGGACGGATGTTGTTGATAATGGTGCCGGCGAACTTCCTGCGCCAATTGAACTGACAATTGCCCAGTTGCTTTCCAGCCCAGAAGCATTTGAAAGTTTCCTCATTAAAATAGTTGCAGTTGATTCAGTTGCCGGTGGTGATCCTTGGCCTGCAGAGGGGGAAAATTCAAATATAACCATAACAGATGATGGAGAAACGAGCAAAATTGAAATGCGTATTGACAAAGAAACAAATATTGATGGTACACCTGTTCCTACTTTTCCAATTAACATAACGGGCTTATTTAACCAGTATGATACTTCTACTCCTTTGACAGAAGGCTACCAGATTTTACCACGTTCTTTGGAAGATATTGACGAGGTAACAGCCATTGGGGAAAAGCTGGAAATAAGACCACTTGTATTTAAACTTTATGATGCATTTCCAAACCCGTTTAATCCGCAAACAACATTGAAATTTGACTTGCCATTAAAAGAATCCAAAAACGCAATTGAGCTTAGTATATTTAATGTGTTGGGCCAAAAAATTACAACTTTGGCAAAAGGAAAACTAAGTCAGGGACAACACACATTTACATGGAATGCGGTTAATCAACCATCTGGGATTTATTTTGCTGTTCTAAATACTGGAACTACTCAACAAATTTCCCGCCTTTTATTGATAAAATAAAATTAGTTAATATTTAAATCCTTCGGCAGGTCATGAGCCTGCCGAAGCTTGATTTTAGAAGTTGCTCTTGGTAGATTGCTTATCTTGTAAAATCACCAAAATTTGTTCATTCGGAGAGAACTAATGCGTTTTGTGTTGCTAATAATGCTATTGCCACTGTTCCTTTTTGCCCAGGATCATTTATTAATTTCTGAAATCCTTGTTCCTTCCTCATCGGAAACAGAGACAGCATTCATAGAAATTTATAATCCAACAGATCAAAATATCTCGCTTAATAACACCTATCTTGCAAATTATGATACCTATTACGAAATGGTAAACGGTGATTATTCTAATAATACCGCCAAATTTCTGGCACGTTTTACAGATACTGAAATCGCTGCCAAAAGTAATATTGTAATTGCATTAGATGGGGCCGGTTTCCTTGCAAAGTTTTCTTCAGTAGCAGATTTTGAAATTTCTGCCAATGATGATAACACCACTGATATGAATGTGTTGTACGCAGGGGCGAATACTAAACTTGAATCGAGCAATGGAATGTTAATCCTTTTCCAGTGGGATGGCACTTCTGATCTTGTGCAAGACATAGATTATATGGCCTGGGGCTTTTTCTCTACAGGTTTTATGGATAAAAGTGGTGTTTCTATTGATGGGCCGGATGGCGATAGCGATGCCTCTTCCTATCTTGACGATTTATCTCCTGCAACTCAAAAGAAAGCTTCTATCCCAACTGCTGGGCAAAGTTTACAAAGAAACGGAATTACAGAAACCGATGAAGTCCTGACCGGTGGAAACGGCGTAACAGGCCACAATGAAGCAACTGAAAATTGGCCAAACAGCTTTGTCGCAACTTCACCATCACCGGGTAGCTTTAGTGAGGTTGAAGGCGATGGCTCTGGTGTTGCAACTATTTTTCCAACCGATACAAGCGCTGCAATGGAGATGGATGTTACGATTAGTTTGACAGGCGAATCGACTTATACATTAAAAATGGCTCAGATTATCGTACCTGCTGATTGGGCTTGGGGGCAATCAGAATCGGATGTGGAATTATCCGGTGCGGCAACTTCGGGTTCAAGTGTATCTGTTAATGGCGACACAATAACTCTTTCTACAACAAATTTTACGGTTTCAAATTCTGGTGATATTACAATTAAAAATATCACAACACCTACGGTTACAACTACATCAACTTTTATTATTCGCACGGCAGTGGATGGTGGCAGTTTAACAGCAATTGCTGTTTCTCCGCAGATTTCAGTAGTTGCACCTTTAAGTATTGCAGATATTCAAAATAACTTTAATGATTATGATGGCCAGCAGGTAACGTTGGATGCGGTTGTGGCAATTGGCGCTGGTGTAACCCGTGATGACCGGACAGATGCATATATCCAGGATGAAAGTGGGCGGGGAATAAATGTGTACCGCGAGAGTGAAGTGATTTCAGATTTGGCCGTTGGCAATAAAATAAGAATTACCGGAACAGTAAGCGAGTTTGATGGCACTGCCCAGATCACCGATTTTACATTTGATTTACTATCTACAGGAAATGAGATTCCTGCAGTTTCAAAAGTTACACTTGACTATGCATCCGATATAAGCTTAGAAGGTACTTTTATTGAAACAGCAGGAGTGATTGCAGACCTCTATACAACCAATCCTGATTATAATATTGAAATTGAAGATGGCACAGGTGCAATAACTATTCGTGTCTGGGCAAGTACAGGGATTGATCTTTCCGGCTATTCCATTGGTGATACAATTGGTGTACGTGCAATTATTGATACGTATTTAGGTGCAGCACAATTATTGGTTGGATATAGTGATGAGTTATTTCCGGGTACCATAGAAACTGCTGTTGATGGTAGCGGCACTGTTTCGGTAGATCCGGGTTCTGTGGATTTGAATGAATCCACTTCATTAAATTTTACATTTACAGCTACAGCAGAGGATACAGTTGAAGGTGTAACTATTCAAATACCAAGTGAATGGCAATGGACTGAATCTGAGCTTGACGTTAGTACATTTGGTGCATTTAGTGATGCCTCAGTATCTGTGACTGGAAAACTTGTAACAGTTTCCAATGGATCTCTTTCACCTTTTTCAGATGGGGAAATTGAAATAAATAATTTGACATCACCAGCGGTGGACACGGTTTCAAGTTTTATTGTCCAAACTGTGGGAATACTTGGTTCATTAAAAAATATTGCAAGGCAACCAATTGTTAGAACCGGAAAAGGAACGCAAATTGATGCGATGACAATAACGGAAGTCCGGGCTAAAAAAGATTCATTGTTGGATCAAACCATAACGATTCAGGGGACAATTGTCATTGGCGCCGGAATTTTGAGAACTGACTTTACATCTGCCCATGTTGTTGATGATCAGGGAGCCGGATTAAATGTTTTCCGTTTTGGAGAAATCGATCCTGACATTGTACGTGGAAATTTAGTTATTATGACTGGTACGCTCACTGAATTTAATGGTGTGTACGAAATTGAAGATTACCAAACAACGGTTTTAGCAACTGGGGTTGAATTACCCGAACCTATTGAACTGACAACCGATGATGCTTCAGGTGTTGAATATGAAGGCTCGTTTGTTGCAGTTGAAGGTGTAATCAAGGAAAGATTTTCAGCCGGGGGTGGAACAAATCTGGAAGTTGATGATGCCAGTGGTACTGTTACAATAAGAATATGGGATTCTTCAAATCTTGATTTATCACTATTTGAAGAAGGGAGTTTCGTTAAAGCGCAAGGTATTCACGGCCTATTTAGCGATGCCGGACAAATTATTGTTGGATATCAGGAAGATATTTCGGCACTTGTTCTCGAAGATGTCCCGGTAACGCTTTCATTGCCAAACAAACCATTTGCACCCGACAGAGGAGAGAAGCTGACAATTGAATATGGATCGGGCACAGGAAGTACACATATCACCATGCGTGTTTTTGATATGGGTGGTCGGCTGGTTACAACTATTTTGGATGAAACAGGGGTTCCATTTGTTTGGAGAAAGTTTTGGGATGGCCGTAATGAATTGGGTGAGCTTGTTCCAATAGGGACATATATTTTACATTTTGAAGTGACCAATGAAGATACAGGAAAGAAAACTCAGAAAGCGGCACCTATTGTTGTTGGTACGCTCCTTTCAAGATAAATGAAACATGGGTATTGCATGATTTATAGAATTGATGAATTAAGAGAAATTCTATAAATCAGTAATTCATTTTAAAAAACTTAGGACAATTAAATGTTAAGATTCACAATTATTACTTTGTTTATAGTTTGTCATACCTTTGCCGGCGGCGCTTTTGATGATCGTTATCCATCTCCCCGCGCAATGGGGATGAGTAACTCGGTTGTTGCTGTTACAAATGATGTCTGGTCATCTTATTATAATCCAGCCGGGTTATCTTATGTTGACAATTATCAAACCGGGATTTCTTATCAGAAGCCGTTTGGTTATTCTTTTTTACAAAGTATTTTTGCCAGCGCAGCAATGCCTATTTCACCCGAGTATGGATCTGTTGGCCTTTCAGTTGAAAGTTTTGGCGTAAAATACAAAGGCAATACCATGAATCAGGAATATGTGGCAATGTTATCTCATGGTTTTTTTCTGTTGAATGATATTCACACATCCTTGTCAATTGGCTATAATTTAAAATATTATCACATGAGTCTCGGAGAATCGGTTGATGGACTTGATCTTGGCTCTGGCGGAACTTTTGGTCTCGATTTAGGAGTTCAGGCTTCAATTTATAAGCGAACATATCTTGGGTTGTATGTATTCAATTTAAATTCTCCAAAACTTGGTGTTGATACAGCCGGGGACTTACCACGCCGTGTTGTTATTGGTGCAGCTTACAGGCCATACACCGGATTAACGACTGCTATTTCAATGAATAAAGCGCTTGGTTTTGATACACAGTTTGAAGGTGGATTTGAATTTGCATTACTTGAAATGTTGGATATCAGGTTTGGTGCGAGCACAAATCCAAATCGGTTTACTGCAGGCCTTGGAATTGAATTTGAGTCATTTCAATTTGATTACGGGTTTAGGTCTCATCCTGTATTAACAGAGACTCATACTTTTGGTTTTATGTATAGTTGGTAGGATTATTTTTGCCACGAAGTACACAAAGAATCGCGAAAATTGGGTGATTACTAATTAAATAAATGCTTTTGGGAATAGTATAAAAATGGAGTTACTGTTTGAAAAAGAAGTATACAAAATAATTGGTGCGGCAATTGAAGTACATAGAGAGTTAGGCCCAGGTTTTTTAGAAGCTGTCTATGAAGAGGCAATGGAAATTGAATCATCATTAAGGGATATTCCATTTAAGACTCAGAAAGAGCTTAAGATATTTTATAAAGAGAGAAAACTTGAAAAAAAGTACAAAGCAGACTATATAGCATGGGACAAGATTGTCGTTGAATTTAAATGTATACCTAAATTAACATCTAAAGAGGAAGCTCAAATTTTGAATTATCTAAAGGCGACTAAACTGAAGTTGGGGTTGTTGATAAATTTTGGGAGTTCAGGTAGGTTAGAGTGGAAAAGATACATCAATACAAAAAGAACATATGATCAAACCCGCTAAAATATTCGCTTTATGTTTTCCAAATTATGACAAAAAAGAAAAATAAAATGACAATAGTTTTTAAAAAGAATACAATTTTTAGTTTTACTTTCGTGCTCCTTTGCGTCCTTAGCGGCACTCTATTCTCACAGGACACAATCTATTCTCCGGAAAACCAGCTGGACATTAACAAAGCCACCCAGGAAGAAATTAGCGCCTTACCTATTTCTGAAGAATTGGCTGAGCGCATTTATCAGCATATAACTTATCGTGGCTATTTACAGAGTATTTATGATTTGCGAAAAATTGAAGGAATTGACCAGGATTTGTTTGACACATTAAAGCCTCTTATCCGGGTTGAACCATTTCGTGAGTTGAGTTCACTTCAGCAGCGTATCGAACAGGTTTATTTCCGTCTTGATGATTGGAGCGGTAACGAAGGGACCAACGATGCTTTTGTGGATTTATGGATCGAAAGAATTCTTGAACCTCTAAATGTTAATGAAGCCGCTTACGATGATCTAATCAACCTGCAAAATGTGTCTCCGATAGACGCTGTTTCTATTATTAACTACCGTGATGATGCCGGTGAAATACGCAGCACACGTGATATGCGTGGCATTCCGGGGTTGTCGTATTATGGTTATAGAAATGCCAGCAATTTTGTCAGTTTTGATGAAGAAGATGACCAACAATTATTGCATGGCCATATTACCATGCGTATCGATGACTCGCCTTTTTTTGCAGAGGAGGCAGAAGCCGCATCTGATACAGAAGCACTTCGTGATGTAACAAATGTTACAGGTCCGCCAAACCAGTATGTAAAATCCCGTTTCTCTTATGATCGCAATTATAAGTTCGGTTTTTCTTTCAACCGCTATTTAAATGAGCCTGTCTATTATTATGATGATGAAAACAGGTTTCCACGTCTCAAGTTTTTTGCCGGTGTAGAGAATATTGATTTGGGTGACCATATTGGACTTGACGGATTGACCTTAAGAAAACTATATGTTGGTGATTATAGCGCTACTTTTGGTCAGGGCATTATTATGGAAAACACAGATTTTTTTACACCGCGCAAATCCGGTTTTGGTTTTAGAAAACGTTTTAAAGGAATAAGCGGAGATAACTCTCGTACTCGTCAATTTGGATTGCGTGGAGTTGCAGCTGAAGTAGGTTACGAAGATTTTACTGCAACAGGCTTTGTGTCATTTAAAGATAGGGATGCTATATTAAACTTAGCTGAATCAGATTCAGTTTTGGGTCGTGGCTTTTCACAATTGATTGTACTTGATCAGCGTTTTAAATATGCGCTGGATGATCCACTAAGAGGACCTGATGGCGAGGACCTTTCTTGGTTGAATGCTGTTAAGGAGCTAACACTTGGTGGACATTTGCAGTATGATTTTCAACCGGGTACCTGGATTGGATTAACTTATTATGAAAGCGCTTACGACCGTTATTTAGATCCAAATCCTGAAGAAATCACATCCGATGCAAATTGGGGATCACGCCAGGTTACAGCAGACAGTGAAATAAAACAAAGCTATGGCGGCCCAATCTCGCGGGGCACAAATCCATTTTGGGACGATGCAATTTCCTTTCGTCGCGTGTACGGATTTGATTTTCAGGCAACAATAGAAAACCTGGCCATAATGGGTGAGTATGGCGAGCTTGACAAAGGTGGCAGCTTTTTAAAAATGGGTGATGATCCCAAGGCCATGGTTTTATCAGCTTATCTTCAGTATCCCAGTTTTAATCTACTGGCTCTTTACAGAAACTATGATGTGGGTTATGATAATCCATATCAACGATCTTTTTCAAATTATCGCCGATTTAAAGGCACCATTTTTGAAGATTATTTTTATCTGCAATCTACGTTGTATTCACAATTGTATACAAATGCACCACAGCCACAATCTGAAGAAGGTTTCTATTTAAGCTCGTATTACCAGATTAGCCGAATGTTTACCACGCGCTTCGAATATGACCAGTGGGTGCGTAAAGCAGACCAGGCAAAACAATATCGCCTTGTCGGGACCTTGGATTACAGGCCCATTTTTCCGTTGCAAATTCAGTTGCGCCAAAAATGGCAGGCAAGAGAAGAGGACAATAATCCCTCTTTAAGATTCTTTAAAAGCAATGAATTTCGTGGAAGAGTTCGTGCTAGGCTTTCTAATTTTAATAATTTGAGTTTGTTTTTTGGAAACGCAAATACAATTGTTCATCCGCGTCCACGCATCTTTGGAGATATTACTTTGGGTGGAGATTTTTATGGAGCATCCATGGAACATAATTTTAATAATAATCTCAAATTGAGCGGCTCTCTATTCTATTATAATGGATTCTTCTGGAATTTCGAAGACACGCAATTTGTGGTTTTAAACAGTACACGCGGATCGGTCCGGTATTGGCTTTCATGGTATATGCGCCTAAATACAAATATGTCAGTACGATTAAAATATACAGCAGATGTCCAACAATCTGTTCAAAATATTCAGTTTGATGATAATCAGGCGGATTGGGTAAGAAAACAAAACAGTTTCTTTTATTTAGAAATGAATTATAATTTTTAGGATTAAAACCGTTCTGTCATTCTGAACGAGTGTACGAAGTGAAGAATCCCATAGCAGACTATCGGATTCGATATATAACGAGGAATTTATGAAAAAAATAGTTTTAATTTTATTAATAAGCGTCCCATTAGTTGCCCAAATAGCCAACATGAATTTGAATAAAATATATTTTGGCCAGCCTATTTCAACAGTAACAGCAAGATCTATGGCATTGGGCGGAGCAGGTTTGGCCGGCGGAAATGCATTTTTGGCAGGAACACATAATCCTGCACTTGCAATAAACAGCGATGGAATGATTAGCATTAATGGCGGTTCAAGGTTGTATAACCTTGAGGAAGATCGTGCATTCCCATATGTTGATAACTTTGGCGGCTTTGTTGATTTTGGCTCCTATTATTACCAAAATAATTGGTATGGTTCCTTTTATGGGCAAATCGTTTATGCTCCGGATATGATTGATTTTATGAACCTTCATATCTCCACCGGGTTTGTACCATTTATGGATTTCGATTATGACTATTTTGAAGAAGTACGTAGCCCTGGTTTTGGGGATGAACTAATCGCTTATAATATTATAGAAAATGGTGGTCAGCTATCAGCAATTCCAATTAATATTGCAGTTCAACCAATCGAAGGTTTATCTGTGGGACTTGGAGTTAGCTTTCTTGTTGGTGATGTTAATTACTCGGAGAGAATAGTATCAAAATCGACTTCATTTAAAGGGGATTCACTCATTAATGTTGATAATACTTTAGATGGAATGCCCAATATTATAACGGCTGGAGTTTCGTATCAAATTGATGAACGCCTGACTGTAGGTTCCAGTTACCGTTTCCCATATACCGTAAAAACAGATGTTAGTCTTGCTACAAATACTTTAAAAGGTAAAACATCAAATGAGGCGAAATATCCTGCTCGTATAGGAGCCGGTGTGGATTATCGTTTTGAAAATATTTTGGCTGCACAAATTATGGTGGATTATTATTATGAATTTTGGAGCGACTTTGAAAATGATCTTTTTGCGAACAGCTTCGATGATACATATAATCTTCGTGTTGGTGTAGAACACATTTTTTTTGATAATGTACCATTTCGGGCCGGTTTAAGTTTTGGAACACTCCGTGAAGACAAGAGTTTGACACAAACAACTTTTACTTTGGGGACTGGATTCGTTTTCAAAAATGTCCGAGCAGATATTGCTTTCGGATATTCTAATAACCAGTATTTCCAGAAAGACCTGTTTAGTGATGACTTGTATGGAATATCAATTAGAAATGAAGAGCTGGATGCTGATACTGATCGTGTAAGTTGGACACAGGTTTTTGGCCGAATAGATTTTAGTTATTCATTTGAATAAAATTATACATTGACATTTTGTTTTAGGATCTTTCAATGAAATTATTTTTAATATTATTTTCTTTAGCTGCTTTAGGTTTTGGCCAGACAAAAAAAATCTACATGTTTTATACCAATGATGTACATGGTGGAATAGCCGAAGTTGAAGCAACTTTTCTAAACCCCAATTTTCCACCTATACTTGGTGGCGGCGCATCTGCGGCGGCCATTCTTTCAGAGTATCGTAAACTGGCTGAGGAAAATGGTGATATCTTCCTGCTTTTTGATTCGGGTGATATTTTTCAGGGTACGCCATTGGGCACAAAAACCGAAGGCAGGGCATTAATTGAATATATGAATCAGGTTGGTTATACAGCTGCAGCAGCAGGGAACCATGATTTTGATTTGGGCAAAGAAGTTTTTATCAACCTTACTGAACAGGCAAATTTTCCAATATTAGCTGCAAATTTAGTCAATAAAGAAAGTGGCGAACCATTTGAATATATCAAGCCGTACGTACTTTTAGAAAAACAAGGTATAAAGATTGGTGTTTTTGGGATTAGTACAGAGTCTACAGAAAACATGAGTTTTGAAGATCATATTAAGGGTCTGGATTTTACATCGGAAAAACCGGCAGCAGAAAAAGCAGTTGCAAAATTAAAAGAACTGGGTGCTGATTTAATCATTGGGATTTCTCATCTTGGTTTGCCTTATAATATGCAGGAAGGCTATGAGGAACTGCAGGAAGCTGAAGCTCAAAATGAGAAGAAAGAGTCATATTTAAATGCAATGGAATTGGCCCGTTATGTTCCGGGAATCGATGTTCTTTTTGGGGGGCATATTCACAAAGGATATAACGAACCATGGGTCGATCCTGTAAATCACACGATTTGTTTTCAAAATTATGGCAATGGCGGCAACCTGGGCATGGCTATTTTGGAAATTGATATGGACACAAAAAGTATAGCAGGATATGATCTCCCGACCAGAAATAGTGGTTTATTGCTTTTAACGCATGATGAGTATTGGCCCGATCCTAAAATGAGGGAAGCGATTAAAGCGGAACAGGCTGAAGTGGAAAAAGGTTTTGATGAAGTTATCGGGATTACGGAGTTTGCTTTAACCCGGGCACAAAGTGAATCGCCTATGAACAACCTTATTTGTGATGCCATGGTTTCTGCGAGCGGAGCAGACTTTTCTTTTACAAATTTTGGTGGAGTAAGATCTGATTTGCAAATTGGCCCAATTACACCGCGTGATATGTTTAAGGTTTTACCATTTGGTAATTCAATTGTTGTTATTCGCATGAGTGGGTCGATGCTAAGAGAACTTATTGAAGGAAAATTAGAAAGAAACAGAAGCGGCCTGGCAATCGGCGGCGGTAAAATTGTTTACGAAAAAGATGCCGAAGATGGTGATAAAATTTCTGAATTTTTAGTAAAGAATGAGGAACTTGATCCTGATAAAATGTATAAGGTTGCAATGACAGATTATCTGGCTGAAGGCAATTCCGGTCTTGGGCAGCTTGAGGATGTAAAAGAAGAAAACATTGACCGCACAGGGATAATATTGCGTGAAGCTGTGACACAATACATTTTGGAAAATGCCCCGTTAAAAATAAAAAATGATGGACGTTGGGTGAAAAAGTAAGTCCCTAATAAAAATATTGTTGAATAATGTCACGTTGATCTTATTTCAACATCTATAAAAAGTAGAAACTGTTATTCATAAATTTTAAAATATGCTTAAAAATGTCACATCTGCATTAATTGCCGGAGGGAAAAGCCGGCGCTTTGGATCATCGAAATTGCTTGCAACATTTGATGAAAAACGTCTGATCGATCATGCATTGGATATAGCGGTTACAATTTCCAAAGATACAATTATTATTGGTAATCTGGAATCTTCGATTCCCGTTGGAAACATTCCTGTTTATAAAGATATAATTTCTGGCTGTGGCCCACTTTGTGGAATTTATACGGCCTTGCATAAAGCATCCCAAAAATATGTAGCCGTTTTACCTGTTGATATGCCTTTACTATCTCCCGATGTATATCGCTTTTTATATCCGTCTTTAACTGAAGAAAGACCGGTTGTCGCATTATCGCACAAGGGCTTGGAACCACTGGTAAGTATTTGGCCGGTATCAGTTTTGACAGAATTTGAAATGGCAATTAAAAAGGGTGAATATAAGTTATATAAATTGCTACAAAAGTTTAGAGCCAAGGAAATTGACCTAGCTTCTTTTATGCCCAATTATCAGGAAATGTGGTTTAAAAATATTAATTATAAAGAAGATTTGAGTTTCATCGAGTCAAATATTAAAAAAACAAGTCAGTTCGTTTTAAGTTAAAAATATAAACTCCGAGCCAAAAAACCTATGTGCTGTAAAGTATATGGTTTCAGGCCGTTTAGGGTGTTGCCGGAAACAGCAGCGCCTCCCGTGTTTGGAAAGGAGTATACAAAATGCAGTCATCTGTATTTTCAGATACTAAGCAAAATCACACCCATCTCATCGATCCATTTGGTAGAAAAATGGATTATCTGCGTCTGGCCATTACAGATCGTTGTAATTTGCGTTGCCAATATTGTATGCCCGCCGAAGGAATTCCACTTAAAAGCCATGAACACATTCTTCAATATGAAGAAATGGAACGGCTGGTCCACATATTTACCAGCTTGGGTGTTAATAAAATCAGGATAACCGGTGGAGAACCTTTTGTGCGAAAAGGGGCGCTTGATTTTCTAAAAAGAATTAATGCGCTAGATGGGTTAAAATCTATAAATATTACAACAAATGCTGTTTTGATTGAAGATATTCTGGAAGATCTGTCCCAATTAAAAATTGGCAGTTTGAATATTAGTATCGATTCACTGAAAAAAGACCGCTTCAATAAAATTTCGCGGCGTGATGATTTTGATAAAGTTTGGGCAAATATACAAAGAGCCGTTAAATCGAATCTTATTGTTAAATTAAATATGGTTGTTCTTGCCGGAATTAATGATGACGAACTTTTGGATTTTTGCAGGCTTGCGGAACAATGGCCAATTGAAGTTCGATTTATTGAACAAATGCCGTTTAGTGGAGGCCCTGCTTCTCAGGAGGTTTTAAATGCAGACCAGATTGTTGAAAATATAACACAAACTCTCCCTGAATTATTAGAGCAGGATTTACAAAACTCTACCGCCCGGATTTTTAATCATCCCGCATTTCAAGGGAAAATCGGGGTTATTGCCGGATATTCCAGGACATTTTGCGATACTTGCAGCCGATTAAGAGTAACACCCGATGGCCAATTAAAAACATGCTTGTATGATTATAGTTCAGTTGACCTTAGGACTTTGATGAGAACAGGTACTTCAGATGATGGAATTATTGCGGCGATTAAAACTGCCATAAAAAATCGCGCAGCAGATGGATTTGAATCTCAAAACCGGGCCAACCAATTGTATAATTTATCCATGGCACAGATTGGCGGATAGCGGTGGAAAAAATCAAAAATAGGTTTGGCCTTTCAGAATGGTCGGGTGCATTTGGTGATTTGGGGACATTATTGCCTCTTGCTTTTGCACTGGTTGTTTTTAATGGTTTTGGAGTATCGAGGTTATTTCTTTTGTGGGGCGCCGTTTACATCCTTAGCGGTTGGTATTTTAAGGTGCCTCTCTCAGTACAGCCATTAAAAGCCATGTCGGTTATTGCTATCGGTTTGGGGCTTTCCGCTGAAATGCTTGCCGGCACATCATTCTTCTTTGGGATATTGCTCATTATCCTATCTGCAACAGGAGCTATCCGATGGTTACAAAAATGGTTTTCGCCAGCTTTGGTTAAAGGCATTCAATTAGGGATTGGTTTAATTTTAATCCAAAAGGCCGTTCAGCTTGTATATGAGAAAGGGTTTTTATTAAATGGGAATGGCCCGTCATTGCTCATCAATTTTGCTTTGCTAGCCGGGATTTTGTTACTAATTGGAATAATGCAATTTAGAAAAAAAATTTCTGTTTCCCTGATTCTTATAGCCGGAAGCATTATTCTTGTTAGTATCTTTTCCAATATTGAAATACCGGAAGCCAAATCCGGTTTAATTGATTTTAAATTACCACTATGGAGTATTTTGCCCGATTCGCTGATCCTGTTAATAATTCCCCAGCTTCCTTTAACTTTGGGCAATGCAATGTTTGCTGCTTCGGATACATGTCATACATTTTGGCCAGAAAGATCATCTAAAATCACTCCTTCCCGCCTTGGATTGTCAATTGGAATTAGTGATTCTATTATAGGAATGTTGGGTGGTTTTCCCATGTGTCATGGAGCCGGTGGAATAGCAGCACATAGGCAATTTGGGGCGAAAACCGGTGGGACAACTATTATCATTGGTTCAATTTTGGTGATCCTGGCACTCATTTCTCCGTTGTCATCTTTACTGTTTTTGATTCCGGTTCCATTGCTGGCTGCCATGTTGCTTTTTGATAGTTGGCGAATGATCCTTCTAATTAAAAAATTACAGATTAATATTGAAATTATTGTTGCACTTTTAGTTGGACTGATTTCTTTCACTACACGCAATATTTCAATCGCCTTGGTTATTGGGTTGCTTATAGAAAGAGGATATAATTATTTTCAACAGCAAAAAACTAAACCAGAAACCAGTTTATAAAAGATAAAAATATGAAAACAAAAATACTTTTTTTTGGCTCGATTGGGGCAATGGTAGGGCAAGGTGAAATGTTTTTGGAAAATCAAAAAGATGTGAAAAGTGTTAAAGAGAATCTAACTAAGATTTATCCGGAATTGGAAAATTTCACCTATCGCATTGCTCTGAACCAGGAAATAGTTGATGACAATCCTGACTTGAATGATGGTGATGTTATAGCCTTAATGCCTCCGTTTGCAGGTGGGTAACAAATGTTGACAAAAGAAGAACTCTCATTTTACAATCGCCAATTAATCCTATCGGAAATAGGGGTAAATGGTCAGCAAAAACTTAAACAAGCAAAGGTTTTGGTTGTCGGTGCCGGCGGCCTGGGTTGTCCGGTACTTACTTATCTGACAGCTGCAGGTGTTGGGACAATCGGAATTGTAGATGCGGATATTGTAGACAAAAGCAATCTGCACAGACAGGTTCTTTTTGGTTTTTCTCAGATTGGAAGACCAAAAGTTAATGCGGCTATTGATAGGCTAAAAGACTTAAACCCTAATATTGATTTGATTGGATATATTGAAAGACTTAGTCCTAAAAATGCGCTTGAAATTCTTTCAAAATATGACATTATTGTTGATGCCACAGATAATTTCCCAACACGCTATTTAATAAATGATGCCTGTGTTATTCTGGATAAACCATTTGTTCTTGGTTCGATCGATCGCTTTCAAGGTCAGATAAGTGTAATGAATTTTACAAATAAAAATGACATTTGTGGTCCAAGTTATCGATGCCTTTTTCCAACTCCTCCAAAACCTGAGAACGCGCCAAACTGTGAGCAGAATGGAGTTATGGGTATTTTGCCGGGAATTATTGGGACAATGCAGGCAAACGAAGTTATAAAAATGATTGTTGGGTATGGCGAGGTACTTTCGGGCAAATTATTAATTTTGGATTCAGCTGCGGGCACTTCATATTCTATAGGAGTTTCCCGGAATAACAAAATGGTTAAGCTTGCCAAAAGTTTGAAAAACAATCTTAAAAGTTTTGATTATATTGATTTCTGCCATTTGCAAAACCGGGAAGTAAAAGAAATAGATCCATCGTTGTTAAAATTGAAAATTGCTGAAAAAGAAAATCTACAAATCATTGATATCAGGGAAAATGGAAATGCATCACAAATAAATGGCGCTGTAAATATTCCACTTTCTCTTATTAAATCGAACTTCAATTCAATTAAACCGGACATTCCTGTTGTTCTTTTTTGTGATTATGGTATCAAAAGCGTGTCAGCCGTTAATATTCTTTTGGAAGCAGGTTATAAGAATGTTTTCAATTTAAAAGGTGGCTTAACTGCCTGGAATAGTGAAATAAATAAAATGGAAAATGAAAATGTCTGATAAAACATATTTTATAAAAGGCGCAATTGAGCCAGATTTTATTGCCGGGCAAATTGCTGGTCATGGCAAAAAAACAAACATTGGTGCACATTCGATTTTTTTAGGCCAGGTGCGGGAAGACAAACTTGATAGCAAAAAAGTAAAAGCAATTGAATATTCAGCTTATGAAGAAATGGCCAACAAAGAAATTGCTAAAATCAGGGAAGATGCATTTGCCAAATGGGAGCTCACTTGTTTACATATTTATCATAGCATTGGTCTGGTTAAAACAGGGGAAATTTCCCTTTTTGTTTTTGTTTCATCTGTTCACCGCAAAGAGTGCCAGGCTGCTATGCAGAAAATTGTTGAAGATATAAAAAATCAGGTCCCGGTTTGGAAAAAGGAAATATTGGAAGACTCAAGTATCAATTGGGTTGACAAGTAGGAGCTGTCTCCTGATAGCGAAATAAATTAAAGATGACAAGTTCATTAAATTATTAAAGGTAAAAAAATGATTGATGTAAGTCCCAAATTCAACACCTTAAGATATGCCAAAGCGCAGGGAATATTGAAAGCCTCTCCTGAAATAATAAAACGTATTGCTGATAAATCCGTGCCAAAAGGTGATGTTTATCAGGTCGCACGGGCCGCCGGAATTAACGCCGCAAAAAATGCTGCCTCCTGGATAACTTTTTGCCACACTTTACCGCTCGACTGGGTAGGAATTGATTTTGATTTTCATAATGACCATATCGTAGTTTCTGCCGAAGTAAAAGCTGTCTGGAAAACAGGTGTTGAAATGGAGGCAATGACTGCTGTATCCGCAGCTTTGTTAAATGCTTATGATATGTTAAAGCCGCTCAGCGATGATATCTCTTTTTCAGATGTAAAACTGGTAAAGAAAAAAGGAGGTAAAAGCAGCTTTAAAGATGAATTTGCTTCACCCTTGAAAATTGCCGTTTTGGTCTTGTCTGATTCAACTTATGAAGGAAACCGTGAAGACAAATCAGGCAAAATTATTCAATCATATTTAAAAGAAAAATCATTAGAAACAGAGTTCTATGAAATATTGCCGGATGATATTCAAAAGATCAAAAACCGACTAATTGAGCTATCCGATGACGAAAAATGTGATTTAATTTTTACGACCGGTGGAACTGGTTTTGGCCCAAAAGATTTTACACCTGAAGCAACTTTGGAAGTGATTGAAAAAGAAGCACCGGGTATTGTTGAGGCTATTCGGAAACATGGCAAAGAACGCACCCCTTATGCTATGCTTGCAAGAGAAGCAGCCGGTATTCGGGGTACTTCGGTTATTATAAATTTACCTGGCAGCTCTAAAGGTGCAGAAGAAAGTTTGCAAGCCCTTTTTCCAGGATTGTTACATGCCTTTCCAATGTTGTGGGGCGGTGGACATGATGGTAATAAAAAATGGGTAAAAAAGTAAAAGCTCGGCAACGTCATACTGAGCGCTCGAATGAGCTCATGTCGAAGTATGACATTTCAAAAATAATGAGGAAAAAATTGATATCAGTCCAGCAGGCAATTGAGGTATTAAAAAAAAATTATCCGGAAAAAGAAATTGAATCAGTAAAATTAAGTGATTCACTTAACCGGGTTTTGGCCGAAAAAATTATTTCGCCTATTTCGTCTCCGCCATATACAAATAGTGCTATGGATGGTTTTGTAATGCGCTGGCAAGACGTTGAACAAGCCACAGAAAATAATCCTGTTAAGTTAAAAATAATTGGTGAAAGCAGTGCGGGGCATCCTTTTGGTGGAAAACCTTTGGTTGGATCCTCTATTAAAATCAGCACAGGTGCCATCGTTCCTGACGGGTTTGATACTGTGGTTCCAATAGAGCTGTGCAAAGTTGAAAATGATCTGTTAATAATTAACAAAGTCAAAAAGAAATATCAGCATTTGCGATTTGCGGGTGAAGAGTTTAAGGTAGGCCAGGAGCTCCTTAATGAGGGAACTAAAGTTGGGTCTGCACAAATTGCTTTATTAGCATCCATTGGATTTTCGCAGATTAAAGTTTTTAAACGACCCAAGGTTTCCATAATCACCACAGGAAGTGAGCTTGTTTCGTTTGACCAAAAAGTAGAAGATCATCAATTACGAGATTCAAATACACCCATGTTAAGATCAGCAGCTTTGGAAGCAGGTGCTGAGGTCATTCAATCAAACCATGTTGAAGATGATCCAACTAGGACAAGAAAAGCGATTGAGGAAGCAGCGTCAACTTCAAATATTATTATTAGCTCTGGTGGGGTTTCTATGGGTGACCATGATCATGTTCGTGATGTTGCACTTGAATCTGGTTTTGAGGAATTGTTTTGGAAAGTGCGCCAAAAACCCGGCAAACCAATGTTTGTTGCCAAAAAAAATCAAACATTATTAATCGCACTTCCTGGTAATCCGGTATCGGCTTTTATGTGCTTTAAACATTATGTCAGGCCATTGCTTCAAAATATTCAGGGTATGAAATTTGATTGGCCTGTGATCCAATCAAAGGCAAAGTATGACATTGAAAACAAAGGGGACCGAACACAATTAATGCGTGTCAGGCTAATTAGCAAAACAAGCGAAATCCCGGAAATCGAAATATTAAGCAAACAAGGATCTCATATGCCGTCGACAATAGCACATGCGGATGGCTATATCATCATTGCTGAAAATGAACGGATAAATAAAGGAGCACTTTTAAAAGTTTTTCTGTTTTAGCATTCCACATTTAAAAATAAATTTGCATCTTCAATTTAATTAGATGATATTCGCAGAAATGCAAACACAAATAATTATGAAACATTTATTCAAAAATTTCTCCACTTTACTGACTTCTGCATCCTCTGTAGATCGTCAGCCTCTTTCTATTCTACGACGACGACCGTAGGGTCTCATACCTTTTTGCTCCACCAAAATAATATCTAAATATTCTTTTGTTTCTTTGTTTATCCAAGGAAA
The DNA here is from genome assembly GCA_013112635.1 of Calditrichota bacterium. Classification (NCBI taxonomy): domain Bacteria; kingdom Pseudomonadati; phylum Calditrichota; species Calditrichota bacterium. The sequence goes on from JABFGF010000003.1 coordinate 174,313, forward strand.
CGTACACACAATTAACAATTCGATGGGATTGAACCATGAAAAACAACCTTAAAATACATATAACTGTCGCAACTGAAAAACATCTTAATTATAGCCAGGATATTTGTTCACTAATTGAGGATTCAGCCAAAATACGAGGAACAGGGATTGCAAAAAGGGAGCCATCTTATATTGAGCAAAAAATTATGGATGGCAAGGCTGTTATTGCGGTTGCAGAAAATGATTCGCTGGCAGGGTTTTGTTATATCGAATCCTGGGGAGAAGAAAAGCATTATGTAGCAAATTCAGGATTAATTGTAAACCCGGATTTCCGTGGTCTTGGCTTAGGAAATAAAATTAAAAAGGCAGCTTTTGATCTTTCCTTAAAAAAATTCCCGGATTCAAAATTGTTTGGAATTACAACCAGTCCCGCTGTTATGAAAATAAATTACCACCTTGGCTATCGACCTGTAACTTTTCATCAATTAACGGATGATGAAGAGTTTTGGAATGGATGTAAGAGTTGCGTGAATTATGATATTTTAACCCGAACCAATCGTTTACATTGCCTCTGTACAGCAATGTTGTATGATCCTGAAGAAAAACAAAATGGCCAAAATGAAGAAAATTTAAAAGAAGAGAAATCAGATGAAAAAAGTAGTATTAGCATTTAGTGGCGGACTGGACACCTCTTACTGTGTAAAATATCTGTCAAAGGAAAAAAACCTGAAAGTTTATTCTGTTCTTGTCAATACAGGTGGTTTCTCAACAGATGAATTAAATAAAATAAACGAGCATGCAAAAATGCTTGGAGTAAAAGAGCATGAGAATATTGACGTTATCGAAAAGTATTACAATGAATGTATTCGTTTCCTTATCTATGGAAATGTTTTAAAGAATGATACTTATCCCCTTTCAGTAAGTGCGGAGCGTGTTTTCCAGGCGATGGCCATAGCGCAATATGCAAAAGAAATGGGAGCGGATTATATTGCCCATGGCAGCACTGGCGCCGGCAATGATCAGGTTCGTTTTGATATGAGTTTTAATACAATAGCCCCTGATATTACTATCTTAACACCTATCAGGGATCTGCAACTTTCACGTGAACAGGAGATAGATTTTCTTAAAAACCATGGCGTGGAAATGGATTGGCAAAAAACAAAATATTCTATAAACCAGGGATTGTGGGGAACGTCAGTTGGTGGAGTAGAAACATTGACCTCAGATCAGGAGCTTCCTGATAGTGCCTATCCAACGCAGGTTAGCAAAACAGAAAAACAGCAAATCGATTTATATTTTGAAAAAGGCGAGTTTGCCGGTTTTAATGGAAAAACTTTTACAAACAAGATTGAAGCAATTGAAGCTTTGAATAGTCTGGTAGCTCCATTTGGAATTGGGAGAGATGTTCATGTTGGGGATACAATTATTGGTATTAAAGGCCGGGTTGGTTTTGAAGCAGCAGCACCGATGTTGATAATTAAAGCACATCATCTTCTTGAAAAACATGTATTGACTAAATGGCAAATCCACTGGAAAAAACAATTGGCAGACTGGTATGGCATGATGCTCCACGAGGGACATTTTCTTGATCCGGTTATGCGTGATATAGAGTCTTTTTTGGAAAACACACAATCAATGGTTTCCGGAACTGTATTTGTAAAGCTGTCTCCAAATAATTTTAAATTAAAAGGAATTGAAAGTAAGCATGATTTAATGTCACCTGAGTTTGGAGCATATGGAGAAATGAACCTGGGGTGGACAGCGAATGATGTTAAGGGCTTTTCAAAAATAATCTCTAACCAAACACGAATTTATAAAACAATTAATAGTGATGAAAAAAATGATTAAAGCAGGAATTATTGGCGGCGCAGGATACACTGGCGGAGAGTTGATTCGGATTTTGTTGAACCATCCGCATTGTGAAATAAAGTTTGTTCAAAGCCGTAGCCAAAAAGGAAAAAAGATAACAGAAATTCATACAGATTTACTTGGTGAAACGAATTTGAAATTCTACGACAAAATTGATGAATCAATAGATATCATGTTTTTGTGTCTCGGGCATGGCGAATCAAAAATTTTTATGAAAGAAACCAACATTGCAAAAAATATAAAGGTGATTGACCTTAGCCAGGACTTCCGCCTTGGAAACATGGCCGATAGAAAGTTTGTTTATGGGCTGCCGGAAGCAAACTATGAGAATATAAAATCAGCTCAAAATATTGCTAATCCCGGTTGTTTTGCAACAGCCATTCAATTAGCACTTTTACCGATGGCTGCAAATAATCATTTACAAAATGATATTCATGTTAGCGGTATTACGGGCTCAACCGGTGCTGGACAGAAACCGTCAATCACTACACATTTTAGCTGGCGCAGTTCAAATATTTCATTATACAAGGCGTTCGAACACCAGCATCTTGCTGAAATAAATAAAACTATAGAGCAGCTACAACGTGGAAAAATGGATCAACAAATTTATTTTTTACCCTTTCGCGGAAACTTTACGCGTGGGATTTTAGCCTCGGTTTACACAAAAACTAATCTGACAAATGAAGAAGCTTTTGAAATGTATTCACAGTTTTATGAAAAACACCCATTCGTTTTTATCACTGATGTGAATCCGGATATAAAACAAGTGCTAAACACAAACAAAGCCATTCTGTTTTTACAGAAACATGATGACGTTTTAAATATTGTTTCGGTGATCGACAATCTTGTGAAGGGAGCTTCCGGGCAGGCGGTACAAAATATGAACCTGATGTTTGGATTGGATGAGACCTCTGGGCTAAGGTTAAAACCAGTAGCGTTTTAAGTTGATTTTTTATAGATGGGAAAATGTTAATGTCATTCCCGAATGTCTTTATCGGGAATCTGAATAAAAGAAAAAATTCAGATTCCTGCTGAAAACATGCAGGAATGACAGGTGAGAGACAGTGATTATGAAAAAGCTAACAATTGTAAAAATCGGTGGACATATTGTTGATGATCAGCAAAAACTTCAGTTAGTTCTGAAGCAATTTTCTTCTATAAAAGGTCTAAAGCTCTTAGTCCATGGTGGTGGGAAAAAAGCATCTCAAATTTCACTTCAAATGGGTGTTATACCTAAAATGGTTGAAGGCCGCCGTATTACGGATGCCGAAAGTTTAAAAATTACACAGATGGTTTATGCCGGTTTGATAAATACAAATATTGTAGCAAAGCTACAGTCATTAAAGTGCAATGCTTTTGGTATGAATGGCGCGGATGGCAACTCTATTTTGGCAATAAAAAGACCAATCAAAAAAATTGATTATGGCTATGTTGGAGATGTCACAAAAGTTAATGCAAACAACATAAACCAGCTTTTGGCGATTGGAATCGTGCCTGTATTCTGTGCGTTAACTCATGATGCTCATGGCCAAATCCTAAACACAAATGCCGATACAATAACTGCGGAGTTAGGTATTGGCCTTTCCCAGGTTTTTGAAATTAATCTTGTTTATTGCTTTGAAAAAAAAGGTGTGCTAAAAAATCTAAATGATGACAACTCTATAATTTCGCATATATCCAAGGAAACTTATTTAAACCTGAAAAGCGAAAAAATCATTGCAGATGGAATGATCCCAAAAATTGACAACGCATTGGATGCTTTAAATCGGGGAGTCCAAAATGTGTTTATTATAAAATATGATGAGTTGCAGGAATTTAAAAAGGAAGAAAAACCGGGTACCAGGATTAGTTTATGAAAACAGAACATGTAGCATTGACCAATAAAGTCATAGAATTATTAAAACAGCTTATTGAAATTCCTTCATTAAGCGGAGAAGAAAATAAAACAGCTTCGCATATTGCAGATTTTCTGAAAAAAGAAGGTATTGAATCAAAAAGAAAACTAAATAACGTATGGGCATATAACCGGAATTATGATTCAGCGAAGAAAACCATCTTGTTAAATTCCCATCATGATACTGTAAAACCAAACAGCGGCTGGACGTACGATCCATTTAAAGCCACTGTGGAAAACGGAAAACTTATTGGCCTGGGAAGCTGTGATGCCGGTGCTTCGCTTGTTTCTTTACTGGCCGCTTTTTTCTATTTTTATAACCAAAAAAATCTAAAATATAACCTGATTTTTTCAGCTACTGCTGAGGAAGAAACGACAGGGGAAAACAGTATCCGTGCTGTATTGCCAGACTTAGAGCCTTTTGATTTTGCCATCGTTGGCGAACCAACAGGGATGGAAATGGCCATTGCCGAAAAAGGTTTGATTGTTTTGAATTGCCAAGCAAATGGAGTCTCCGGACATGCTGCACGTGGAAATGGGATCAACGCCATCACAAAAGCCATTGAAGATATTAACTGGTTTACCAATTATTCTTTTCCCAAAGAGTCCAAAGTTTTGGGGCCGGTACGCATGTCTGTAACAGGAATAAACGGTGGTATTCAGCATAATGTCATCCCGGATAAATGCACATTTCTGGTTGATATTCGGTCGACGGATGCTTACACAAATAGTGAAATTTTAGAAATCATTAAAAAGAATATTTCTTCAGATATTGTGCGCGCTTCAGATAATTTGAATCCAACATCTGTTCCGGAAAATCATATTTTGGTAGAGACAGCAAAAAAACTAAACGTCCCAAGATTTGCTTCACCAACCATGTCTGATCAGGCGCAAATAAACAAACCTTCAGTTAAAATGGGCGCAGGTTTATCAGAGCGTTCACATACAGCAGATGAGTTTGTATATTTATCGGAAATTGAGGATGGGGTTGAAAAGTACATTCATCTTTTGGAAAAGATTTTGTAAAAAAAAGCATAAACCTATCGTCATGCCCGCCAGTTGGCGGATTAGTCTTTTCGGCTGGCTGAATTTGTTTTTAGGAAAATAAAATGAAAAAACAATCAAAAAAATTATGGGATAAAGGCACAGATGTAAATGAGTGGGTTGAGCGCTTTACAGTTGGCGAAGATCGCAACCTGGATATCCATTTGGCCAAACACGATGTATTAGGGTCCATTGCGCATATTACGATGCTGCAATCAATTGATCTACTTAGCAAAGCTGAGTTGGTTGATTTGAAAAAAGGGCTGGTCGATATTTTTAAACAAATTGAACAAGGTCATTTTCAAATTAAAGATGGTGTTGAAGATGTTCATTCACAGGTAGAACTATTACTGACAGAAAAGCTTGGTGAAGTCGGAAAAAAAATTCATAGTGGCCGTTCACGAAATGACCAGGTACTTTTGGATATGCGCCTATTTATACGTGAACAACTTCAATTATTGGTAGAAGAGATAAACCAGTTATTTAAACAGCTAATCCAATTAAGTGAGATCAATAAAAATGTTTTAATGCCGGGATATACTCACATGCAAATTGCTATGCCTTCCTCTTTTGGATTATGGTTTGCGGCCTACGCTGAAAGCTTTGTGGATGACATTTTGCAAATTCAGTCAGCTTTTAAAATCACCAATAAAAATCCTCTGGGATCAGCGGCGGGGTATGGCTCAAATTTTCCATTGAATCGTAAAATGACGGCAGAACTTCTTGGTTTTGATGATCTGAATTATAATTCGGTTTATGCCCAAATGGGCCGCGGAAGAAGTGAACGCGTGGTTAGCCAGGCAATTTCTTCTGTTGCGGAAACTCTTGCAAAAATGGCAATGGATATCACGCTATTTATGTCGCAAAATTTTAATTTTATTTCATTTCCTAATTCAATTGTCACCGGTTCCAGCATAATGCCGCATAAAAAAAACCCAGATCTTTTTGAAATATTACGCGGGCGGTGCAACAGGCTAAAGGCATTGCCAAATCAGATAATGATGACAACAACAAATTTAACTTCAGGGTATCACCGTGATTTACAGTTGATAAAAGAAGATTTCCTTCCTGCACTCTTTGAGATTAGAGATTGTGTGAAAATCCTAAACTTTGCTTTAAAAGAAATTAAGGTAAAAGAAAATATTTTAGACGATCCAAAATATATTAACCTATTTACAGTTGAAGCAGTAAATGAGCTTGTAATGCAAGGCGTGCCATTTCGAGACGCCTATAAGCAAATCGCTGAAAAGGTTGAAAAAGATAAGTTTGAAAAACCGGCTGCACCAAAATATTCTCATGAGGGAAGTATCGGGAATCTTTGCAATGACGAAATCGAATCTGCAATGAGTAGAGTTTTAAACAGTTTTGAATTTGATAAGAGTAAAGCGGCAATAGTTGAGCTGCTCAAATAATATTTTAAAACAGGAGTAAGATGATGAGTGAGTCCGATAAAAAATTAACCATATTAGGAGCAGGAAACATTGGGGTTGCCATAGCACTGGGGCTTACTCAATCAGGCTTATATAAACCCTCAGATATTATTTTGACCCGCCGTAAAGTCGACCTTTTGTCAAAACTTCAAGAGAAAGGTTTTTTAACTATAAAGGATAATTTAGAGGCAATTGAAAAATCGGAGATAATTTTAATAGCAGTTGAGCCACAGCAAATAGATTCGGTTTTGATGGAAATTGCACCAAAATTAATTCCTGGAAAACATATTGTTATTTCTGTAGTGACTGGTGTTTCAATCCAGCAAATGTCAAAAAAACTGGGCAATGAGGTTGATATTGTCCGGGCAATGCCAAACACAGCAATCGCCATTCGTCAATCGATGACCTGTCTTGCCAGCAGCAACTCAAAATCTGTTGCGGTTGAAAAAGCCAAAGAGATTTTCAATACAGTCGGGAAAGCCATGTTGATTGATGAAGAACTTATGGGTTCGGCAACGGCACTGGCAGCTTGCGGATTAGCCTTTTTTATGCGTGCAATCCGGGCAGCATCTCAAGGTGGCGTGGAGATTGGATTTCATGCCGACAAAGCTTTGTTGATTGCAGCCCAAACGGCTAAAGGCGCTGCATCTCTTTTGTTGGAAAATGAACGTCATCCGGAATATGAAATTGACAAAGTAACTACACCACGTGGCGTTACAATTTCCGGACTTAACCAAATGGAGCATGATGGTTTTAGCTCGGCAATGATAAAAGGAATTGTCACATCGGCTGAAAAAGCAGCAGGATTGTATAAAAATAATTCATAAAAAAGCATTGTATTAAGTTATATTGAAAATGGAACGACAATTAAAAAATTGCAATTAAGTTTTGGCTTGTTTACAATTGTCGAAATAAAAAACCAATTTTTACGAAATCAAAATGGCACAAGCGATTAAAAATAGAATGAATATTGAAGCAAAGAACATTTGCTTTCATGATAATCGTATTGCGCGCATAAATAAATTAAACCTTCCTTTAGATATTCTTCTTCTTAACGGGATTATTCTGCTCAGCCTAAATCTCTTACTCTTAGGCTAATAAGAAAACAATCCCAAAATCATACCAAATAAAATAACAATACAATAATAGATTTTCGGGATTGTCCTGAAAAGAATGCGTTTATCCGGGAAGTTCATCATTAACTTTTATGAGGATTTATGAACTTCAAAATAACTTTATTACCCGGCGATGGAATAGGACCGGAAGTAACAAATGCTGCTGTTCAAATATTACAATTTATGGCAGAAAAAAATTCCATTTCCCTTACCCTTACAGAGCAACTAATGGGTGGTTCTTCCTATGATGAACATGGCATTCCAATTACCAATGAAGCATTAAACACCTGCCTGGATTCAGACGCAGTTTTTCTCGGTGCCGTTGGTGGACCAAAATGGGAAGATCTGGAGCATCATCTAAAGCCGGAAGCGGCACTTTTAAAGTTGCGCAAATCTATGGGACTTTATGCTAATATCCGTCCTGCAAAAGTGTTCAGTTCTTTTCTTAGTGCGTCATCTTTAAAGGAAGATATTCTCCGTGGTACCGATTTTGTCGTAATGCGCGAATTGACGGGTGGTATATATTTTGGTGAACCGCGTAAGCAGGAAAATGACAAAGCCTGGAATACAATGATTTATTCAAAGGAAGAAATTGAACGGATTGCCCATGTGGCATTTGAAGCAGCAGACTTGCGTGGCAAAAAAGTTATCTCCGTGGATAAGGCCAACGTTTTGGAAGTCTCTCAATTTTGGCGTAACACTGTGCACGAAGTCGCAAAGAATTATCCGCAAATTGAATTGGAAAATATGTATGTGGATAACGCAGCCATGCAAATCGTTCGCGATCCAAAACAGTTTGATGTCATCCTTACTTCAAATTTATTTGGGGATATTTTGAGCGATATCGCCGGGATGATTACAGGAAGCCTTGGTATGCTCCCTTCTGCCAGCATTGGAAAGAATCATGCTTTGTTTGAGCCGGTTCATGGCAGCGCGCCGGACATAGCCGGGCAAAATAAAGCCAATCCTATGGCAGCGATTTTATCTATAGCAATGATGTTTGAATACTCTTTTAAAAACAAACAAGCTGCACAGGTTATTGAACAGGCGGTTGAAGCGACATTGCAAGAAGGTTATGCAACTGAAGATATTGCAAAGGAAAATTCCAAAATTGTTTCAACTTCAGAAATGACAGAACAGGTTATAGAACAATGTGAAGGGATTACTAACCAAGTGATGGGTTCTTAATATTGTTGTTATTCTGAGTGCAACAGAGTGGAGCGAAGAATCCCATCTAATTTGAAAATATTAGGATTCTTCTCTACACGGTGTTTCGATCAGAATGACATATTTGAGGTAGAATAAAAAGAAGGAAAAAGCTATGTCAGAGCAAATAATTATTTTTGATACAACTTTACGCGATGGGGAACAATCACCCGGAGCAGCTTTAAATATTATGGAAAAATTGGAAATTGCGAGACAGCTAGAAAAACTAAATGTAGATGTAATTGAAGCTGGTTTTCCTATTTCATCACCTGCCCAATTTGATGCTGTGAAACGCATTTCTGCTGAAATTGGTGTAACGATTGCAGCACTTTCCCGGGCCAAAGAGGTGGATATTAAAAAAGCATGGGAAGCCATTGAACAGGCAAAAAAACCACGTATCCATACTTTTTCCAGCACTTCAGATTATCACATTCTTGGCAAATTTGGTGGTTCACAATATGGCCGATCCATGAAGGAAAAAAGGGAAACGGTTTTAAAGATGTCCTACGATGCCGTAAAATATGCCAAAACTTTTTGTGATGATGTTGAGTTTTCGGCAGAAGATGCAGGCCGGACAGAGATTGGTTATTTGGCCGATGTTATTGAAACAGCCATTGATGCAGGCGCCACAACCGTAAATATCCCGGATACAACGGGCTACACTTTACCACAGGAATATGCCACCATTATCAGCGAGTTGAAAAAACGTGTAAAAAATATTGAGCAGGCTATTATAAGCGTTCATTGCCATAATGATCTTGGATTGGCGGTAGCGAATTCTATTTCTGCGTTAAATGCCGGCGCCCGGCAAATTGAATGTACGATTAATGGAATAGGTGAGCGGGCAGGTAATGCCTCTTTAGAAGAAATTGTAATGGCCTTGAAAGTACGCAGCGATCTGTTTAACAATCACACTAATTTGCATACAAAAGATTTGTTTAATACCAGCCGCATGGTTTCCGGTTTTACCGGGATGATTGTTCAACCTAATAAGGCAATTGTAGGAGCAAATGCTTTTGCCCATGAAGCTGGAATTCATCAGGATGGGATGTTAAAAAACAGGGAAACCTACGAGATTATGACACCGGAAGAAGTGGGTGTTACAAAAACTAAAATTGTTTTAGGCAGGCATTCGGGGCGCCATGGATTAAAATCACGATTAGAAGTTTTAGGATACACTTTGGATGAGGAAGAATTGGATCGCATTTATAAATTATTTACAGAGCTTTCCGACAAGAAAAAAGAAATTTTTGATGATGATCTGCGTATTTTGATGGGCGATGAGATTTTTAAGAAAAATGAGCATTTTAACCTGGAGTTTTTTCAAGTTCACTTGGGAAGTCATGCTATCCCAACTGCGGCAATAAAACTAAATGTAGATGGTGAAGTTGTTCAGGAATCTGCTACAGGAGACGGCCCTGTTGCCGCGGTATTTAATGCGATAGAAAGGGCATTGAACAAGCAGTTTACGATTGAATCCTATCAAGTACGATCGGTTACATCCGGACGCGAGGCATTGGGTGAAGCCCTGCTTAGGATTCGCTCTGGGGAAAAATCGTTTAACGGGCGTGGTGTTTCAACCGATGTGGTGGAAGCAAGTGCCAAAGCTTTTCTGATGGCAATCAATAAAAAAGCGGAATATGATAAAAATAATGGCGGTAAGGAATTTGAAGAATCATTTATAAAAACGGCTTAATTGAAAATTATAAACTGGCGGCATGACACTAGGAGAATGATAAGCAATGGCAATGACAATCACTGAAAAAATACTGGCAAAATCAGCCGGAAAAAAAATTGTTAAACCGGGAGAAAATGTCTGGTTAAATGTAGATACATTAATGACACACGATGTTTGCGGTCCTCCGACGTTTCAAATTTGGAAACGGGAGTTTGGCGAAAGTGCTAAAATTTGGGACAAAGAGAAGCTGGTTGTTTTTCCTGATCATTATATTTTTACAGGAGATAAACACGCCAATAGAAATGTAAGCTTGCTGCAACAATATGCTGCTCAATACAATTTGCCAAATTATTATGATGTTGGGACAGATCGATACAAAGGCGTTTGCCATATCGCCCTGGCAGAAGAGGGTTTTAACTTGCCGGGCACAGTTCTTTTTGGTACAGATTCGCATACGTGCACATCCGGAGCTTTTGGGCTTTTTTCAACAGGTGTGGGTAATACAGATGCTGCCTTTATTTTGGGAACCGGAAAAATCTGGGAAAAAGTACCTGAGTCAATGAAGTTTACTTTTAATGGGAAAATGCCGGCATATCTTACCGCAAAAGATCTAATCCTTTATATTTTGGGAGATATTACAACTGATGGAGCTACATATCGTGCCATGGAATTTGATGGTGAAGCGGTATACTCGCTAAGTATGAATGAGCGGATGACACTTACAAATATGGCAATTGAAGCAGGAGGCATGAACGGTATTATTGCTGCTGATGAAATTACAAAAACTTATGTAAAAGAGAGAACTGATAAACCATTTGAAGTTTTTATGAGTGATGCGGAAGCAAAGTATCATAGCAGCTACAAATACAATGTTGAAGAAATGGAACCAGTCGTTGCCAAACCGCATAGTCCGGATAATCGCGACACGGTTAGCAATGTGGCGGGATCTAAAATAACAAAATCATATATCGGCTCTTGCACCGGTGGCAAAATTACAGATTTTAAAATGGCAGCAGAAATCTTGATAAATCAAAAAGTAAAAGTACCTACTTTTATTGTTCCCGGAAGTACAGAGGTGGCTGCTCAGTTGGAAACAGAAACTTACAAGGGTATTTCTATAAAAGAGATTTTATCGAATGCCGGATGTTCAATTACACAATCATCCTGTGCTGCTTGCCTGGGTGGCCCGGCAGATACAATTGGCCGCTCAATAGATCATGATATTGTGATTTCCACAACGAACAGGAATTTTCCCGGTCGAATGGGAAGCAAAAAATCAGAGGTTTATTTGGCATCGGCATATACGGTCGCAGCCTCAGCGGTGAAAGGGATTATTACCGATCCACGGGATTTTTTTTAGCTTGGAGAGAATAAAAGTAACTAAATCGACACAATCGGCTCACCCAAATAAAAGGCAGCGTCATGCCGAATTAATTTCGGCATCTCTGGTCAAAAAATTGTTGGATCCTGAAACGAGTTCAGGATGACGGAAATTATTCAGATAAAAATTGAAAATAAGGAAGAAAATGAAAAATGTAATTGAAGGAAAAGCGTACGTTCTTGGTGAAAATATTGACACAGACCAAATTATCCCGGCTGAACATTTGGTTTATAGTTTAACTGACGAAGAAGAGTCAAAAAAATATGGACATTTTGCACTTTCCAGCGTGCCGATGGAAAAAGCCGGATTACCAGGTGGAGGGATTCCTTTTATCAATGGAGATAACCATCTTTCTGAATTTTCTATAATTATTGGTGGACCAAACTTTGGTTGTGGATCTTCCCGCGAGCATGCCCCATTTGCACTTCAAAAGGCAGGTGTGAAGATTGTAATCGCTGAATCCTATGCCCGTATATTTTACCGAAATGCGGTAGACGGTGGATTTGTGATTCCCTATGAAAGTATTTATGAATTAAATAAAGAAATAAAAACGGGAGATGTTTTGGAAGTAGATGTCAATGAAAATGTATTGAAAAACAGGACAAGCGGGGTTGAATACAATCTAAATCCACTTGGTGACGTTTTGCCAATAATTGAGGCTGGAGGTATTTTTGATTACGCGCGTAAAATTGGAATGATAAGTGGGTAGTTTGTAAATTCCTTAATTCAAAATAGTCAGATCCCAAGGATTAAAATGGAACAAAAACAACGCCTACTCTCTCTTGATTTTTTTCGTGGGTTTACAATAGCAGCAATGATTTTAGTAAATAATCCCGGAAGCTGGGGCAGTGTTTACGCACCGCTTTTGCACGCTAAATGGCATGGCTGGACTCCAACTGATCTTATTTTCCCATTTTTCCTTTTTATTGTGGGCGTTTCAATTTCACTGGCTATGTCCGGTAAAAAAGAGCGCAATGAGCCTAAAAAAGATTTATACAAAAAAATAATCCGCCGGACACTTTTACTTTTTGGTTTGGGACTCTTTTTATCAGGATTCCCATTTTTTGATTTTAGTATAATCCGTATTCCCGGTGTGCTTCAACGAATTGCGGTATGCTATTTTGTTGCCACAGTCATATTTTTGCATGGCTCAATAAAAACTCAAATAACCTGGACAGGCATTTTCTTGTTTGTTTACTGGGCTATTATGGAATGGATTCCGGTTCCGGAAATAGGTGCGGGGCTTTATGATAAAGGCGCCAATTTTGCTGCTTATGTTGATAGCCTTTTTCTTAAGGGTCACATGTGGTCAGCAACAAAAACCTGGGATCCGGAAGGAATTGTCAGCACTCTTCCTGCTATATCTACAACTTTATTTGGTGTTTTAACCGGGCATTTACTCCGTAGTAAAAAAGAGAGTATTGAGAAAACTGCTATAATGCTAGTTGCAGGAAATATAGCCATTGCAATAGGTTTGATTTGGAGCCAATGGTTACCGATAAATAAAAGTTTATGGACCAGTTCGTATGCCGTTTTTATGAGCGGGATGGCTATGGTTGTTTTAGGGATTTCGTATTTTTTGATTGATGTAAAGGGATGGACAAAAGGGATAAAACCATTTCGGGTTTATGGAATGAATGCCATTACTGTTTTTGTACTTTCCGGGGTGGTTGCAAAAACACTTTATCTTATTAAGTGGCAATCAACCGATGGCGTAATTAGCTTAAAAGGGTGGATAATGAATATCTTTTTTCTACCATGGCTTAGCCCGATTAATGCATCTCTGGCTTTTGCGCTATGTTTTATTTTTGTTTCCTACATGGCGATGTATTTTTTGTATCGGAAAAATATTTTTATAAAAGTATAGGATTTAAAAAATCCATTTTAATAATGTACTTATTACTGTAATTAAAAAAGCCGCAAGCAGTGTAGTAGAAAAATTCTTAATTTCAAAATCTTCTATAAGCTGGTCTGTAACCCAGAGTAAAAAAGCATTAATTACAAAAGTAAATAAACCTAAAGTTAAAAACATTACCGGTAGACTTAAAAGAACAAGAAGCCATCCAATGAAAAAGTTAATAATACTGTAAACAACGGCTACAATTATCGCAGTAATAAAATTTTTTATTCTGATATTTGGTAGAAATTTAGCGACAGCAAATATAGTAATACTCAACAAAAGTACATTCCAAAGCGTGTTCATTTTTTCTCCCTGTAAATAATCTAAATATTAATAACTCTTTAAAATAGCAAAATTTCATTCCCGCATATCTTTAGCAGGAATCTGACTCTTTGGAAAATCTTTTTTAAGATCCCCGATAAATTCAGTCGCGGATGACACATTGAGAAAACCTTAAAAATTAATAGCCCTGATTAACGCTTCTTTATTATCAAGCCAGGCTTGCGCCGGATCATATAAAGGAAGTTCTAAAGTGATGGTTGGGATATTTAATTCTTTCCCTGCATAGGTGCCAAAAGAGCCCGGTGTGGCATAGCCAATGTCTTCAGAAATATCATAACCGTTATAACGGGCAATCTCATTAGCCAATCCAATTGCCGGGCCGTCGTAATTTACAACATTTAAAGCAGAATGAATTGAAAGTATTTTTTTCGGGGCATATTGGTCAATAATGCGCATTGCTACATGAGTTTCAATTTCTGAGCCGGCATCTCTACCGGGATAATAACGGTTATCAGAATAAACCGGAGACCAATTGTTAGTAGGAAAATTGCGATTGATATCGGTTTTATTTGCATTTGTTCTTTCATTTTCGAGTAATCCATCTGGATTTAAAACAGGGACAAGTATTACCCGGTTGTTAATTAAATCCTGGTTTGAATTTAAATGTCTTGCCAACTCTACAACAAGGTGAAATCCACCCGGCTCGTCGCCATGAAAAGCTCCAAAAATTAATGTGGTATTTTCACTTTCTCCTAATTCCAGCAGGTAAATATTGTTACCCTTTGTTGAATGTTCATATATTTTCCAGGCTAGCCCATCATTTGTCAGGCTGTTATATAACTTTTTTGTTTCAGATGGGGCATTAAAGTTTTTGTAAAATGGATAGCCGTATTTGTAAACTATCCAACCTATCAAAGCGATGTATATTAAATATTTTATTGCTTTCAAATTCATGTCAGTAATTATCTCCCAAATAAAACTGAAATTAAAGTGTTGGAATAAACATTACAAGAGCAGTTGGATTAAATAAAAAATAAATTAATTCAGAAACAACATAGTAAAAAGTGCATTTTTCAGTTTTTATAAACTTCTTGATTCAAGTTCCCATATTGTTGTAAATTCACCTTTAATTTTTTGATTTTTTCTCTGCTGCTATACAGTGTAAATAGTAATTCATACATGTAACATTCTGGTTTTTTTATGTCTTTATCATATGGTTTCGTAGAAACGCAAGGGCTAATTGGCTCAGTTGAAGCAGCAGATGCGATGCTCAAAGCCGCAAATGTACGCTTGATTCATAAAACTGAGATTGGATTTGGTCTGGTAACTGTTTTTGTTGAGGGCGAACTGGGCGCAGTTCAATCTGCTGTTGATGCTGGTAGCGCCGCGGCTGAAAGAGTTGGCCAGTTTGTTACATCGCATGTTATTGCACGGCCATTTAACGAAGCTGATTTTTTCCAAAACAAGGTTGAAGAAAAAGACGAGTCTGAAGAACCCACTTCACCTGTTGTTGAAGCTAAACTGAAACCAATTTCCAAGTCAGCTCCAAAACCGCGCCCACAAAAATCAGTAAAAAAACAAGAAGCAAAACCGGCAGATCTATCCTCGCAAGTGTTGCAATCTTTAAAAGGAAAAGAAAATGGCGCAAAATTGAACGAATTGGCAAAAGAATTAAATAAAGAACTTTCCGAAATCCGTATTTTATTAAAACAGCTTATTGATCAGGATAAAATTGAAAAAGTCCAGCAGCGTTATTATTTGCTGTAACATGTAATTTTCACGCAAGCTTTGGGGCAAAAATGAAATCAATTGTGATTCTTAATAATAAGGGTGGTGTAGGCAAAACAACCAGTGTTGTAAACATTGCAGCGTGTCTTGCGCAGTCTGGAAAATCAACATTGGTGGTAGATCTTGATCCTGCTGCCAGTGCAACTATCCATCTTGGGCTCTCAAAGGATGAAAACAACGTATCTACTTTATGCGATTATATTGTTAACGGCCAGAAAGAAATAAACAATTATATTTATGAAACAAAGTTTAAAAATCTATATTGTCTTCCTTCGGAACCATCGCTTAGCGAGTTTTATGATGAAATGCTTTTGGAGCAAGATACGGGATTTTTCCTTTCGAAAGACGCGTTACCAGATAACCATAAATTTATAATATTCGATAGTCCTCCAAATATGGGATCGTTGGCGCTAAATGCGTTGGCAATTGCTGATTATGTTTTGATCCCGGTTTTAACACAATATCTTGCACTTACCGGTTTAGAGCTTACGCTTAAATCTGTGGCTAAAGTTCAACGCCGCTTAAATCCAGATCTGAAAATTCTTGGATATTTTGCTACACAATATGACAGACGCACGCGTGTGGCAAAAGATGTTTTAAAGCTTCTTGAGGATCGTTTTAAAAAAGAATTATTTAAGACACCGATTGGAATAAACAGCAAATTAATTGAAGCCTTCGATGCACGTAAACCCATTATTCACAAAACACCATCAGCAAGAGGCGCACAGGAGTATTTGCAATTAAGTAAGGAAATTTTACAAAGGGTAAGGCGCAAATCCTGATATGAAAAAACTTATTTCTGAAAACACAATTGAAGAATTATATAATTCGGGTAAAATGCGTTTGGAAGTAGATATGGCCGACACGATTGTTACACCGCAGGCTCAAAATTCTGCACAAAAGCTGGGTGTTGAGCTTGTCGAAATTAAAACAAAATCGAAAGTTTCCTACGCGGATAAACAGAAAATAATCAACGAAGTACAAAAGCATTTTTCAGGTGGTAGATTTAGCAAGTCTAAAATAGAAAATGCAATACATAATGTGTTAGCCGGCTTAAATGACCTTTCTTGAAAAATTAAAATTATCCTGTAAACAAAATCCACAATCGGTCATTTTTTCTGAAGCAAACGATGAGCGGATTATTCAAGCAGCCAGGTTTATACAGGATCAAGGTTTTGCCAAACCCATTTTGATAGGTGGGGCTTTTGAGGTTCGTGATACAGCTTCAAAAATAAACATTTCAACAAAAGGATTAAAAATAATCAATCCAAATAATGAAATGGAGGCCAGGCCGTATAAAAACCATCTAATTCAGCAAGCAGCGGGTAAATCACTAAACCGCGTGGAAATTGATACAATCATAAGAGAACCGATAACCCAGTCACTTATGCGTTTGATAGGTGGAAATGCAGATATCGCTTTTGCAGGAAACAGGGGCAATATTGCACAAGTCATATCAAATGGGTTAAAGTGGTCCGGTATACATGGCAACTATAAACGGGTATCATCCTTTTATTTAATGGTTTCGCAGGATAATAAAAATATTTATGCTTTTTCAGATTGTAGCATTAATGTTGCCCCAAACTCAAATCAATTAGCAGAAATAGCACTTAAAACAGCAGAGACTTTTTTTAAAACTACAGGCAGGCAACCACGAGTTGCGTTTTTGTCATTTTCTACAAAAGGGAGTGCAAAACATAAAAAGGTTGATTTGGTCAGGGATGCCGTTAGCCTTTTTAATGAAAATAATGTAGGCTATGTTTGTGATGGTGAACTACAATTTGATGCCGCTGTAGATCAGGTAATTGCCAAACAAAAAGCGCCAAACGGTTACTTGAATGGTATTGCGAATGTGTTTATTTTCCCTTCATTGGATTCGGCAAATATTGCCCAGAAAATAGCTTCACAAATTGGTGGATACACATCAATCGGTCCAATGGTTCAGGGTTTGAATAATTCACTTCACTGCTTAACAAGAAGCTGTACAGTTGAAGAAGTTATTAACTCGGTTCTTCTCGCATCAGCGATGAAAAAAAATTAATTATTGATTTAAAAAACAGGAGAGACAAATGGAAGCATTAGGCATGATAGAAACCAAAGGTCTGGTTGCATTAATTGAAGCATCGGATGCAATGGTAAAAGCTGCCAAAGTTAAGCTTGTCGGATATAAGCAAATTGGAGCTGGCTACGTAACAGCAATTGTAAGAGGAGATGTTGCAGCATGTAAAGCTGCCACAGACGCCGGGGCCGCTGCAGCTGAACGTGTCGGAGAGCTTGTTTCAATTCATGTTATTCCTCGTCCGGCTGGCGATTTGGATAGTCTTTTTCCAATTAAATAACTTTATAAAATATCAATTTGGGTAAACTGGTTTTTCGCAATTACTCAGAGGAAAAGAAAACATTATTATTTTAAAGACAGGAGTTAAGTTATGGAAGCTTTAGGAATGATTGAAACAAAAGGGCTTGTGGGTTTAATTGAGGCATCTGATGCAATGGTTAAAGCAGCTCGGGTTGAGTTGGTTGGCTATTCTCAAATTGGCGCAGGGTATGTAACAGCGATGGTTCGTGGCGATGTTGCGGCATGTAAAGCTGCTACAGATGCAGGTGCAGCAGCGGCGGAACGAGTGGGAGAATTAGTTGCAGTTCATGTTATCCCAAGACCGCATGCAGAGCTAGAAGGTATTTTCCCAATTAAAATAAACAAGAAAAAATAGATAGTTAAAGTAAAAAGTTATGGTAGGGAAAAAATGGTTCATTCTTTCTACATCCAACTTCTTACTTTGAGGTTGCTATGAGTTTATCTTCAAACGAAATAAAAAATATTGTTGATAAAGTAGTCACACATCTTGAAAGTGATGAAAAAGTATCTGCAAGTAAAAATGCTTTGGGAATATTTGATACTCTCGATGAGGCATATTCCGCTGCGAGGGAATCGCAAAAAGCATTAAAAACTTTAGCAATGCGATCGAAGGCGGTTGAGGCAATACGCTTATCAGTAAAAAAACATGCAAAAGAGCTTGCAGAACTTGCAGTTGCTGAAACGGGCATGGGGCGTGTTGAAGATAAAATCCAAAAAAAAATAATTCAGGCTGAAAAAACTCCGGGAGTTGAAGATTTACAGCCAGTGGCGGTAACGGGTGATAATGGTTTAACTCTCATTGAATTAGCAGCGTGGGGTGTAATAGCTTCTGTTACACCTTCAACAAATCCTGGGGCAACAGTTATAAATAATGCTATCAGCATGATTGCCGCCGGGAATGCCGTCATTTTTGCTGTCCATCCAAGTGCTAAAAAGGTTTCACAGCGTACAATTACTCTTTTAAATGAAGCGATCGTTTCAGTGGGCGGACCAGAAGCACTGCTCACAACAGTAGCAGAGCCTACAATTGAAACAGCTCAACAATTATTTTCATATCCGGGAATAGATTTATTAGTTGTTACGGGTGGAGGAGCAGTAGTTGAAGCAGCACGCAAAGTAACAGATAAAAGACTGATGGCTGCGGGACCCGGGAATCCTCCTGTTATAGTTGATGAAACTGCCGATATTGCCCGTGCCGGAAAAGGCATTGTCAATGGAGCGTCGTTTGACAATAATATTATGTGTACCTGCGAAAAAGAGATTATCGCTGTTGATACAATTGCCGATCAGTTGAAAGCAGAGATGATTAATAATGATGCATATGAACTTTCGGTAGAGCAATCTAAGCAAATTGAAGATGTTGTTTTAGTTACGCTTGATGATGGACGAAAAGTTGTAAATCGTGATTGGATTGGCAAAGATGCACATTTGATTGCAGAACAAATTGGTTTAAAGCTGCCAAAAGAAACCCGCTTATTGTTTGCCGAAACTGAGAAGAACCATCCATTTGCGACCAAAGAATTAATGATGCCGGTCCTTCCATTTATCCGTGTTGCGGATGCTGATACAGCAATTGATGTTGCAGTCGAGCTGGAAAAAGGAAATCGGCATACCGCAATTATGTACTCAAAAAACCTTGACAACTTAGACCGCATGGCCAACGAAATTAATTGTAGCATATTTGTAAAAAACGGGCCTTGTTATGCCGGGCTTGGGTTTGGCGGAGAAGGCTGGACATCCATGACTATCACTACGCCAACCGGAGAGGGTGTTACATCGGCACGGACCTTTGTTCGGCTAAGACGCTGTGTTTTAGTAGATAATTTCCGCATTGTGTAACGTACATTTTAGAAAACCAATTTTACACAAACCACTCTTTAATAAATAGTTTGTAGTTGAAACTTAATCAGCAATTTTTATATTATGTGCAGGTATAAACTTGCGCATTTTTTATTTTTCTGAAATAAAATCAGGAAACAAAACAGCTTATAAAAAAGTCCTCGTATTTTAATTTTAGAGAAAATATTATTTTTTTAAAGCTTGTGCTAAGCGGATGATATTTTCGCATAGCTCATCAATTCGTTTTTTTATTGAGTCATCTTTTATGGTACTATTTTCAGAGTCGATTGAGTTTGGTAAGGCATAAACAAAGCGCGGCACAATTAATGAACGGAAATTTAACATAAGGCTGTTGGCAAATCCCATAATGGACATATAGCTTGCTTGACCACCTGCCATACAGATAAATCCAATTGGTTTCTCAGCCCAGGCTTCTCCTGTCAAGTCTAATATATTTTTTGTAACAGCATTTACACCATAGTTATAAACAGGCCCGGAAACAATTATTGCGTCTGATTCAGCAAGCTCATTTTTAATTGCAATTACATTTTTATGATCATAAGCACCCTGTTCACCACAAAAAGGAATATCAAACATTTTCAAATCAAGCAATGTACAATCTGAAATTTGTGCGCTTATCATTTTTTTTGCATACTGACTTAGAACCAGGCTGCGGCTCTTTTTGTTTAAACTACTGCTGAGAATTGTAATTTTCATTATATTGTCCATATTAAAATTATGACGAGATAAATTTATGAAAAAAATCTATATTTTACGCCATGCAAAATCCAGTTGGAAAAATGAAACACTTTCTGACTTTGAGAGGCCCCTTAATGAACGCGGGAAAAGAGATGCACCGCTAATGGGTTTAAAATTGAGTGAGGTTGGAATTAAACCGGATTTAATTTTGTCAAGTGCGGCAAATAGGGCTTATACAACAGCAACAATTATTGCAGATAAGATGAACTATCCTTTAGATGGTATAGAGAAAAGGCAAGATTTATATCTGGCCTCTGCAAATAAAATATTAAAAATGATTAACTTCCTAGAGAATAAACATAACAGTGTGATGGTTGTTGGGCATAACCCTGGGTTGACAGATTTAGCAAATGAGTTAGGAGGATTACAGGTTGCCAATATGCCGACCTGTGCCTTAGTTGCTCTGGAATTCTCTGTTGATGAATGGCAGGCAGTTAGTTGGGGGCTTGGTAAAAATTTACTTTTTGAATATCCCAAAAAAGGAATTTAATGGTTCCTAGGACAGGAATAGCAATTTTTATTATTTGATATATTTTTTAAGCTCCCCTTAATCAGCTCTTTAGAATATGACATCTGTATTTCTAATTTCGCAACTTTCCAACTAAAAATTCTTCACGACGAAAAACCTGAGTAAATGAACTTTTGCCCAACGGAAAACAAAACAACAGATTTTCTGTAAATCGTATGCCTTTTTTATGATATTTCATTGGGAAATAAATCTTTCCACTAATCGAATAACCCGGTTTTAAAGAAGTTTTGCGTAAAGCTTCATCACGCCATTGGTCTTTAATACGTCCAATGTTTCTTGACCTATTTTCATGTTCCAATTCGTTTTCAGCATAATCCAGGCGCCGTTCCAGGTCATCTATTTCTTCCTGGGCTTCTTCTGCTTCTGTAGTGGGTTTACCGATGGTTGCTATATCAAAAACCAGATCAAGCACTGATAAACCCATTAGTTGACCTTGCCGCGTGCTGTAAGAGGCATCCGCTGCAGATTGGCTTAAATCCATATGCAAAATCTTAAGCTCTGGATCAAGGGCTTCCACTGGTTTTGCAGGAAATATACTCATGAATTTTTTATTTTTTTCCAGCTTTTCTTCACTATAAACAGGCTTATAGTAAAAATCCTCCGGGCTGATCAGAACAATGCTATCTGTTTTATTTGCAATCTCAATATCAAAAACAAAATTATTTGTCCAAATTTTGTCATATGCCAATGCGACATCGAAAGAATCATTATCGAGATGGATAAATTCCTGCCCATACAACCAGGCACTTTTTTCAGCTTCGGGCATCAAACGGTAAACAGGTTTTGGTGGAACGGTGCAGCTAATTAAAGCAATTATAGTTATAGATAATATTATTGATTTCAACATTTTTTCCTCACAATTTTTTTTGATATAAAGTACAAATCAATATTTGTGCCATTTAGTTTTAGAGGAAAATCGTTGAACAGGAAGGTAGAAATGAAAACATTGTTTACAGTCAATGTTAGCGTTGTTTATATATTTAGATAAAATTTAAACTTCGGATTTTACAAGGTTTTTACAGACTCTGTTTGGCTTAGCTTATGAAGATCCACTTGCAAAACACTGCTATCCTTTCGTGTAAAGTCTACATAGGATTTTTTACAGCTCACCTAAAATTGTTATTGATTAATTCCAAGTAAGTCTAAAATAAAAGCATATTCAAGGGCAATAGTTTTATATTGCTCAAATCGACCGGACGCACCGCCATGGCCAGCCTCCATCTCGGTAAATAAAAATAAAGGATTTTTGTCAGTTTTATTAACTCGTAATTTTGCAACCCACTTGGCCGGCTCCCAATATTGAACTTGTGAATCATGCAACCCGGTTGTTACAAGCATGGCGGGATAATTATTTTTTTTAACATTATCATATGGAGAATATGAAAGAATATAATCATAAAATTTTTTTTCTTTAGGGTTACCCCATTCATCAAACTCACCTGTTGTTAACGGAATACTTTCATCCAGCATAGTTGTAACAACATCTACAAAGGGAACTGCTGCAACAACACCTTTCCATAAATCAGGACGCATGTTTAGAACCGCACCCATTAATAACCCACCGGCGCTGCCACCCATTGCAAACATTTTATTTTGATTGCTGTATTTCTGATTTATTAATTCTTCAGCGCAGGCAATAAAATCTGTAAAGGTATTTTTCTTTTTTAAAAGTTTTCCATCTTCATACCATTTCCTCCCTAAAGCCTGGCCTCCCCTGACATGGGCAATTGCAAATACAAAACCACGATCTAACAGGCTCAATCTAACTGAGCTGAATGAAGGGTCTATTGTATATCCATATGATCCGTATCCATATAGTAAAACGGGATTCTCTGCGTCCTTTTTTAACCCCTTTTTATAAACTAAGGAAATGGGAACTTTGGCACCATCATTAGCTCTGGCAAATGTTCTTTCTGTTATGTAATTCCCAGGATCAAAATCACCGATGACTTCGTCTCGCTTTAGAAGTGTTTGCTCCCGTTTCTCCATATTGTAATCGTATTTTGAGTTGGGTGTTGTTAAGGAAGTATAATTATAGCGTAAAAGATTAGTGTCAAATTCCTTGTTTATTGATATCGAAGCTTTATATGCAGGTTCTCCAAAATCCAGGTAATGTTCTTTTTGGGATTTGTTATTGATGATGCGAATGCGAGTAAGCCCATCTTTACGCTCACTAATTACCATAAAATCTTTAAAGATTTCAACATCATTTAACAGGATGTTTTCGCGGTGAGCTATCACTTCAATCCAGTTCTCTTTTTCGGGTCGATTGACGTGTGTTTTCATCAAACGAAAATTTTTAGCATTCCAGTTTGTCAATATATAAAAATTGTCCTTAAAATGAACAACACTGTACTCATGATCTTTTTCTCTCTTTTGAATTATTTTAAATGTTCCATTTGGTTGACCTGCATCTAAAAACTGCATTTCTGTTGAAAGAGTACTGTTTGAAAAAGCATAAATATATTTTCTGGATTTGCTTTTCCAAAGATAAACCGCAAAGGTATTATCTTTCTCATGGTACACTAGCTCATTTGTTTCTGACCCTATTGTGTGGCAAAAAACCATGTCGGGCCGCAATGTTGAATCTTTGCTGGTAAAAAATAGTGTTTTGTTATCATTTGCCCATACGGAGCTACCCGTTGTGTTGCCAATTTTATCTGGATATATTTCTCCTGTTTCAAGGTTTTTTATATAAATTGTATAGATTCGCCGGCTAACAGTATCAACTCCGAAAGCGAGTAGTTTATTATTCTCACTAACATTGAGCCCTTTTACCTGATAATAATTATGGCCTTCTGCCATTTTATTAACATCGAGCATTATCTCTTCAGAGGCACCTAATGCCCCCTTTTTGCGACAATATAAGGGGTATTCTTTTCCTGCGACGTAGCGATTGTAATAATAATATCCGTTATCCTTGTAAGGAACCGACTCATCGGTTTGTTTGATTCTGCCAATAATTTCATTATATAGATTTTCTTGAAACTCTTTTGTGTGAGCAAGGGAGTGATCAAGATAGTTGTTTTCTTCGTTTAAATATCTTATTACTTCAGGGCTTTCACGTTCGTTGAGCCAATAATAATCGTCAATACGGGTGTGTCCATGTATTGTTAATTCTTGGCTAATCTTTTTTGCTTTTGGCGGCATTATATTCTCCGAAGTCTTTGACTGTGTTTTGCAGCTATTTATAAAACAAACAAGCATTATACCTGTAAATATTTTTAACAAAGTGGATAGTGTCATAACAGCCCCTGTTCTAATTATGCCCTAATAGATTTTAGAATTATTAGGACTAAAATAAACATTTGTTAATGTTTTTGGCTAATTAATTATATTTATGGCTATTTCCATTTGATATTGCAGCCAATGCTAGGCTTTTGAATCGGATTAACAGGAGTTCCTGCCAGAATATTTTCCAGGGCGTTCCGCAAATCATATCCAGTGATAGGAAAATCATTCTCTGGTCTTGAATCGTCGAACCGCCCTCTGTAAACAAGCTCCAAATCCTTGTCAAAAATGTAAAATTCGGGAGTACAAACAGCCTGGTATGCTTTGGCGACATTCTGTGTTTCATCAGATAAATAAGGAAAAGGAAATTTATATTGAACAGTAAGTTCTTTCATTTTATCGGGTCCATCTTGAGGATATTTTTCTTTATCATTTGAGCTGATTGCCACAAATGAAATACTTTTAGGAAGATAATTGTTGGCAAGGTTTACTAATTCTGTAAGCATATGGATAACAAAAGGACAGTGATTACAGATAAACATTATTACAGTTGCTTTTTCTGATTTTAGATCGTCTAGAGAATATTCTTTTTGGTCGACAACATTGATCAGGTTGAATTTGGGGGCTTTTGTTCCAAGTGGAAGCATGGTGGAAATTGTTCTAGCCATTATCGCCTCCTGAAAGATTTTTAAGTTGGGAGTATTTCAGGGTAAAAAAAATCCAATCAAAATTGATTGGATTTAAATAAAGCTATTTTACTTCTTTATACATAACGTGTTTTCTAGCAATAGGATCATATTTTTTGATCTCAAGCTTTGCGGTAGTATTGCGCTTATTCTTTTTTGTAGAGTACATATGCGCGCTTGCAGAGCTTTTTATTTTGATAGTTTCACGTGCGTTTGACTTCTTTGCCATTTTATTACCTCATGGTTTTTATCGCGGAGATCTTTATGAAACCTCAACATCTGATAATTTAAGGCCTTGTTGCGCTAAATATGTCATCAGACCTTTGCTATTAATTGTTTTAAGGGCTCTTGTGGAAATCTTAACTCGAACAAAGCGGTTCAATTCACTAACAAAAATACGTTTAGATTGTAAATTTGGTAATTGTCTGCGCTTAGTTTTATTATGTGCATGTGAAACATGGTTTCCAACCAGAGGTGCTTTTCCGGATAAAGTACATTTTCGTGCCATTTTAAAATTCTCCCTTACGCTTTTGCTTCAAGCATTGCTCTGCCGTTATTAATCTCATTATTTATGACCTGATCTTCATTATCATCAGCCATAATCTTAACCATTGATTCTGCAAATTTCATATGCCCGTTTTTAGGCGATGTATAGGTATATACAACTTTTACAGTTTTTGCTGCTTCTCCCTGGCCTCTTTTTAATTTATCGCCAAAGGTTTGTTTCTTGGCCATTTCATAAACTCCTGATTTTCAAATAGAAATAGTTTTAATTTTGCAAAAGGTTTCTAATATATGACTATTAGAGTCAAATATCAAGAATATGGTTGGCATTTATGATATTATTTTTTAGGGGGATTTTTTATAAGGTGATGGACTTTCATCCATCACCAGGAAAAAAATAATTTTATTCTGTGATTACTGTTAACTCACTTGCTTCAAGGCCTTTTGCGCCTTCAACTAAAGTGAATTCGACAGCTTGTCCGTCTTCCAACTTTTTATATCCGTCACCTTGAATAGCAGAATAATGGACAAAAACATCTTTTTCACCTTCACGGGTTAAAAAACCAAATCCTTTTTTTACATCAAACCACTTAACGGTTCCGGTAACTCTTTCGGACATATCTTTTCTCCTGTGATTACTTAAACTTAGGGACATTTTTTTTGAAACAATGCTTATTGTAAAGACATTTTATTAAATAACCAAAAAAAAGTAGGGCGATAAGTCTGAAAAGTAGTCAGCTTTCATGAATGTTAATTATCTTCTTTTCTAGTAATACTTAATTTGCTAATCTGATGCGGTTGACTAAATTTGTAACCAATGTTTTCTTATCATATCAAAGTAAAAATGATTACAAAGTTTTTTACAACAATATTAGTCTCAATTTTCCGATTCTATCAAATTGCAATTTCCCCATTCCGGCGTGCAAGTTGCCGACATTTTCCAACATGTTCATCTTACACGATTGAAGCAATAACAGTTCATGGTCCGCTAAAAGGTGGTTGGCTAGGGCTAAAAAGAATAGGCCGATGCCATCCTTGGGGGACTTCCGGTTTCGACCCTGTTCCGCCTGCAAAAAAAAAATAATTTGTGGAATTTTTTATGGTTTTGTATCTACTTAATTGTAGTATATATTTAGAACTGATAACGGTTTAACTAAATATGTATAAAATGTTTAATTTTATTTCAATCGAAACGTTTATCTGAATAATGGAGGTTCACAATGAGGTATGTTTTATTTTCAAGTTTAAAGTATTTTTCTATAGTAATATTTTTGATGATGTTGTTAAATTCTTGCTCTGATAATAGTACCGCTTTTACAGGAACGGATAAACTAAATACGGAGGCCAAGCTAAATAAAATACCATCACCGGATCCATGTGATGGGGATACGCATGAAGATAAATATATTATTACCGATGATAATCACGAAGATGAGGATGAGGGTGGGGATTTTTTTACTGATGTTTTAACAAACTATTTCGATGGAAATGGAAATCCACGATCGCATTCTTCCTTTACACACTATACCGAGCTGGGATGTCCGATACAAGGCCACCAAGTAAATGTTTCAACAACAACAGCCAGAATCAATTATAAAATAGTACCTGAAACCAATGCATATAGAACCTGGTATTTAAACGGAAATGTAATAGCAGCAGGATATGGAGTAAATGAAGTAAACATTTTAATCCGCAATTTAAACCAAGTGCATCAAATTAGGATTGACAATTGGGCATATGGTTATATTAGGTTCTTACAAAACTAGGATAGTATGTATACTGTTGTACATGAATGTTATTCTAAAAGAGGAGTAAATTCGATTTACTCCTCTTTTCATTACAGTTTATTGTTTATCTTGGCTCTATTTGTTTTTTTTTCTTTAGCGGGTGCATCTCAAAAAACCTACTTGCCGAATGTGGCGATTCCTGTAGTTGATTCTACCAAAATAAAACTTGCAAACCAGCATTTTAAAAATGCATTGGTTTTTAAAAAGAAAGAGCAATTCGACTCTTCACTATTTTATCTAAATCTTGCAAGTAAAGTATATTGGGGGATTTCTGATTACGAAAATTATATTAATTCTCTTCGCTATATATTGATTAATAATTTCCGCCAGAAGAATTATTCTAAAGCAAAAAAAGTTTTTGATAAAATTGTTAAGACTTCTATTACTTATGAGATTGAAAATCATCCTATAATGGCTAAAGTTTATTATAATTTTGGATCGGGGTGCAGAAAAACGGGTGAGTATTTGCAAGCTTTGAAATATCTTGAGTTAGCAAAAAAAATTAAACAGAAGAATAAACTTACTTATGTAGGAATACTTGTAAATACAGGTAATGTTTATTTCGATATTGGGGAATATGATAAAGCACTAACTGTTTTTACAACTGCCTATAAAATGAGGCTTGACAAGTATGGTAAGAAACATATAAAGTCTGTTTTTATCTTTAAAAATATCGCCGATGTTTTGCTTAAAAAAGGATATTATGAAAAAGCCTTAAGTCATTATAATGAAGTATTACCATTTTATATTAATAAGTATGGATCAAACCATTCCAGGTTATCAACACTTTATAGCAATATAAGTACTGCTTACCATTTGAAAGGCGATTATGAATTTGAGAAGGTATATTTAAAAAAGGCTGTTGAGATTAGTATTGCCAATTTTGGGATAAATCATGCTCAGACTGCTATCCTTTTAACAAACCTCGCCATAACACACAGGAATCTTGGAAATAATAAAAAAGCTAGGGAATATTACCTGCAAGTAATTAATATCTATTTGAAAATATATAAAAACAAAGCTCGCTCACATATTGCCAATACATATTATAATTATGCTGAATTGCTCTCAAAAGAAAATAACATCGATGCAAAAAGTTACTATTTAAAGGCAATTGCAATCATGGATTCCTTGGAGGGGGGGCATAGTGATCTCAAGGCAAATATGCATATGGGATTAGGATATTTTCTTCATAAGAACAAGTTATATTCAAAAGCTGATATTGAGTTCCAAATTGCATTAAAGTTAGTTAAAAGGCCATCTGGAGGAATCTATTCTACCTTAGCCGAATGTTATCGATATATGGGTGACAATTATTCTGAGCAAAAATTCTACAAAAAGGCATTGATATCTTACGATGAGTCTATTAGTGCAAGTGGAGGTGATTACTATTTTGGGTTTTTGCAAAAAACGATAAATAATATTCCACTAAATAGAATTGAGTTACTAGAGACGGTAACTTCGAAAGGTGAATTGTTTAGAAAAAAAAT
This sequence comes from Calditrichota bacterium, assembly GCA_013112635.1. NCBI lineage: Bacteria > Pseudomonadati > Calditrichota > Calditrichota bacterium. The sequence goes on from JABFGF010000003.1 coordinate 203,063, forward strand.
GTTGGAGGAAAAAAGCAGTGGCGAAGAAAAAATCAAACTGGCAAAAAATGCTGTTCATAATTTTGATTTAGCAAGTAAATTGTTAACAGAATTACAAACAAATTACATTGAAGACCGCTCTAAACTAAACCTAAGTAAAAAGTCATTTAAAATATATGATAACATTTTAGAAACCTTAAACATACTTTATAACCTTACTAACGATGAAACCTTTCTGAAGACAGCGTTTTTATATGCAGAAAAAAATAAAGTAGCTGTTTTAACACAAGCATTAAAAGAAGCTAGGGTAAAAAAGTTTGTTAATATTCCCGACAGTGTTTTAATCCGTGAAAAGGCTTTGCTTACCGATATAACATATCACGAAATTACTTTACAAAAATTATATGCTCGAAACGATAATCCCGATCAAACAAAAATTGCAGAAATTCAAAATACTCTTTTTAAACTGAAAACCGACCATGGTTCTTTAAAAAAGCACTTTGAAATGGAATATCCTCAATACTATGAACTAAAATATAAATCAGTAATACCCTCTGTAGAAACAATTCAAAACAGGTTGGATGCCAATTCAGCTTTAATAGAATATGTTTTGGGTAGTAAAACACTCTCAATTTTTACTATAACTAAGGACAATTTTTTTCTAACTAGAGTGCCATTAGATACATTTTTGCTAAAAAAAGTTGATCAGTTTAAACTGTCCCTTGTTAAAGTATCGGAAAGCGCCCATTTTACAAAATGGAGCTATCATATTTATAATAAAATTTTTAAACCCATTGAAAGTTTCGTTTCATCTAAACAAAAATTAATCCTAATACCAGATGGAAAGCTTTATTATTTTCCGTTTGAAGCCCTGGTTAGGAAATTCCCCGAAGATTCTTTGCAACACAATAACTATAGTGATTTAGACTATTTAATTAATGATTTTGAATTTGTGTATCACTATTCCGGAAAACTTTATTTGCAGAGCTTTGAAGAATCAAAAAAAGATATTGATTTTGACTACAACATTGCAGCTTTTGCACCGGTTTTTGGTAATCAAAATGGCGAGGTAATTGAAACAGAGATTTCATTAGTAACAAAAGTCAAAAATTATTTTTACAGCAAATGGAGAAATGGGAAAAGCTTTTCTCCATTATTACACTCAGAAAAGGAAGCGGAAAGCATTATCAATATGTTTCGTGATTACAAGAAGAAAAGTAAGGCTTACTTAAATTCTGCTGCAACAGAGAAAACTTTTAAAAATGAAGCAGGGAAATTTAAATATCTTCATATAGCAACGCATAGTTTTTTTGATAAAGAAATGCCTCATCTTTCTGGGATTGTTTTCGCGGAAGAGGAGGATTCATCAAGCCATGAAGATGGAATCCTTTACTCAGGAGAAATATATAATTTGGATATAAGATCTGAGTTGGTTGTTCTTAGTAGTTGCGAGAGTGGTTATGGTAAAATTTTGAAAGGTGAAGGAATAATGGCCATGACTAGAGGATTCTTATACAGTGGGGCTTCCAACATATTGGCATCATTATGGCCTGTATCTGATATGCAAACCTACAATTTAATGCTTCCTTTTTACAAAGGGATTCGGAACTTAAAAAGTTATTCGGCGGCTTTAAGGGAAACAAAATTAACCATGATTAAAGATAAAGCCTCGTCTTTCCCTTCAATATGGAGTGGTTTTATTCTGATTGGTCGATAAGTGGGTTATTGTAATCTAATCATCCGTTGGGAGTACTAAGATCCTTCCAATGTGGATGGTATTGAACCCAGCTTCTAAAGACCAATAATAAAGCCCAGGAGCCAAGTTATCCATGAAAAAGAAAATATTCTCTTTCAGGTCTTTATCAAAAACTACATTTCCATTATTATTTAAAATAGATAACCTTACTATTCGTTCACTATTCTTTTCCCAGGTAAAGGTTAATTGTTCATCAAATATAGTTAGCCCGATTGGATTTGTTACTATTAATGAATTATCATTCGTTCTAAAATTATCATTGATCTGTGACTCAAGATACGAAAGGGTCCTAAAATTATCTCCATACTTATTTGAATAGTACTCTATTGGCCTTTCGATAGTTTTTTGATATCCTGTATATAAAACAAACGCTAAAACTGAAGCAGCGGCTAAGAGTAACTGCCAATTTATTTTTGGTTTGCTTTTTATTGAAGCAAAAATTTTTTGTTCTATTTGCTGAATAGTTATTTTTGTCCTTTTTGTATCACTTTCTTGATTTAAGCCTTCCAGGGCAGTTCTGCAAAATTCACATTCTTTTAAATGGAACTCTATTTTCGTCTTTTCACCAGGTTGTAAATGAGTTTTATTATATGTAACTAATTGATCGAGAGTTAGACAAGGTTGGTTTTGGTTACTCATTGTAATTCCTTTTACTTTGAGTTAAAATATTCTTCAAATTTCTTTTACCATTTTGAATATGGCTCTTTACATGCTTTACTTCAAACCCAGTTTCAATGGCGATTTCTTTATACGACTTTTTTACGAAATAAAACATTTCCAAACAGCTTCTTTGTACATCATTGAGTTTGGTGATTGCTTTTTCAAGCTCTTCAACTTTAATATCGTGTGTACCGTAGTGATGCTTTAGATTCAAGCTTTCCATAATCATTTTGTCCAAGATTAACGGATCTTTCAAAATAAGCTGGCTTTTTCTGATACGGACCTTCATCAAACAATGATTTTTTGTTACAACAAAAAGCCAGTTTTTAAAGTTTCTAATCTCATGATTTTTGATGGTTCGGAGAAGTTTCTCGAATATGTCTAATACGGCATCTTCACTGTCTTGAATGTTTCTAAAATACTTTTGACAATTAAGGTAAACAAGATGATGATAGCGAAGATATAATTCTGCAAAATATTCTTGATTTTCAGATTCGAGAAATTTTTTTAATAGTTCTGAGTCAGTAAACTGCTTTTTGTTGCGGAATAATTGAATAGCACCCTCTTCATTTTAACCTGAATATTTTGTTGATATAAAATACTTTTATGGAATTTCTTGTGCAAGTGCATCTATAATATTATGAATGGCCATTCATACATAACTAATTAAATTATAGGAGATATCATGAGTAAGTATTATGTCTTAATTATTATTACTAGCTTCATTTTAAGTTGCGAAACACAAGTTAATGCTCCAGTTACAAAAGAACTTTCTGAGCAAGGTCAATTTTCAAAAATTGTAACCCCACCTCTTCCAGATATAGAAGTTATTTATGAAAACGGCCAAGGCTATTTAATAGCAGGAGAAAATAGTGGATGGATTTCTTACAACCCTGGGATGGCTGAATATATGATTAAATTTGAGTTTTTAAGGGACATTATAACAGGAGGCGGTAATGGCGAAGGTATATCGGTGAATGTTATAGTCAAAGATAAAGTTAATAATACAATGTTAAATAAATGGTATGAATTAACCAATGCAGTTCAATGGTACACTTTTTATGAATCTTTTCAGCCAGGGTTCGGGGCCCATAAAATGATAATTAATGTCCCATGGCCATTTTATGATGGATTGGGTGCAAAAGTAACCTTATTGCGAAATTCAACAAACTAAAACATTAAAGATAAATGTATTAATTCCAGGAGGTTTTATTATGTTTTTAAAAACTTTAGTTTTATTTAGTTTTTTAGGAAGTTTGGCATTTGCACAACTATGCCCTAGGTACTACCACATTTTAAATAAATGTGGTTATTATAATGAATTTGCTGTTTGGGATGATGACAATAGTACTTTTACTGTACAAGTTGATAACGATAATATTACATCACCCGAATCATGTACTAGTTGTACGGGTCCTGCTGATCCTTACTATTTTGTTTCATACGCTTCAGATACTGATCCTAGAGCAGCTGTTTCGCCATATATTATTAATGAAGGTGAATGGCACCGAGTGGTTATTACAAAAAATTCACAAACAACAAAAGTGTATTATAAACAATTGTCAATGGCTCAATCTGGCGGGCATTCTCCTGATTATGTTATTAATACAGATGGAACAGGATATGATAAAGCCCCTTCAGATGCTGTCGTTAGTTGGGATAGTATCTTAAAAACGAGTCCGCCATCTGATTGGTATGTGCCAGATGTAGGTTCACTTAGTGGTAATAATTACAATCTTTTTTGGTCACATTCTTGGGAACAAAATGTACCACAAACACAATACGAAATTTATCGTTCAAATTCATTTAATGGACCCTATACTAAAATAGCTACAACTTCAACCCTTTCGTATAGTGCACTTCCATTTCCAAACCGTTATTATAAAGTAAAAGCAAAATTGGATGGAAAATTGAGCCAGAATTTTTCAAACACAGTACTATTACCAATGCTTTCAAAAACATCTGTTAAAACAGAAAAAGAAACAGGAGTTATACCTCAAGAATATAAATTATATAATAATTATCCAAACCCATTTAATCCATCGACTAAAATTACTTTTGAAATCCCAAAGGAATCTGATGTAAAAATAACAATTTATGACTTAAATGGAAGTATTGTTTCTACTTTAGTGAATAGGTTTTTTACAAGCGGAAAATACACTTTAACTTATAATGCAGAGGGCCTTCCTTCAGGTACATATTTCTATAAGCTTGAAACAAATTATTATTCCGAAACGAAAAAAATGGTTTTGATGAAATAACCCCTATTTCATTAGACATTTAGATTAAGGCCGCATATGCGGCCTTTTTAATTTTTATTGGAAGGTTACCGTTACCTGTTTTACAATTTCTGCAACGGCCTGGTAAAACTTAGTTTCTGTTTGGTAGAGGTTATAGCGGTATTTAACAACCTGGATCATTGCTTCTCCAGAAATATCTGATAAATCTGCGGCTTCAATAGAATGCTGGCCATTATTTGGAAGGCCTTGTGCTATGTAAGTTTTAGAATTTGACAAATCTACAACAAGTACAAGCATTGAATCTGTATTATTTAATGAGCCAACCCAAGTAATATTCAAACCATTGCTTTTATCAATATTACCGGAAACCGGTGAAGTTAAAGTAAAACTTGACGGACTTGATACCGCTAAGTCAAATGCTGGGATATCCCCGTTTCCTGCTACTTCCCAATTATGATTGGAGCCATTAAAAGAAACATTGTTTAATGACGATGGGTTTGTCTGGCTGAATGAGTTATACCACGTACTTCCGGATTGTGACTCTGCCATCAAAGGTTGTTCATTTACAGCAACATCACCCGCATTATCTCCATTGCCAAACCAGGCATAGCCCATTGCAAATTGGGCTGCAGGAAAACCTGGTATTGTTTCAAATTCAAATAAAACTGTTGCTAAAACCCCACCAAACTCTAAGCCTTCAACGCTAGTAACTGAAGGCATTGGCTGACCGCTCTTATTAATATCACTCTCACCACCATCCCCATTGGAATCGGTAGAGCTACTACAACTAAATAGTAGTCCTGCAAACAGTAAATATAATAATTTAATTTGTAATTTATTCATGAATTGTCCTCCTTGATTTGTTATGGTTTTATTTTTGAGAATTACTTTTTAGTAAGATCATATTTTCAGTTTATTTTTATATAAATATATCCGGCTGATAAATGGTATTATGTTTATAACAAGAAGAGTGCCAAATAAAAGAAGAATTAGTAGAGTGTTGTTTTTTAAAGATTTATGCTAACTCGTAGATTTAAGATGTCGTAAAAATGAAACGGTGAGATATTCAAAATTGTCGTTAACAGGCGACACTAAATGATTATTGATTAAACTTTTTGGCGATATAAATTTTACTTGGTGTAGTAAAAGTTACTTTACCCGGTGATGCAGTATCGAACTCAAAGGTCCAGTTTTTTTCTTGCGAAAAGAATTTTGAAGTGGTGTCTGAATATATCTGGAATTTTTCTTTGCTCCATGATGGAAGAAGATAAAACTTATTTCCCTCGATTATAAAGTCTAAATAGTTGTTATCAAAATCATAGCGACCAACAAGGTTTTTTACACGTTTTAAATTCAGTTTTATACCAGACCAGAATTTCAGATACTCACGTTCACCAAGCATGCCAAGCATTCTCCTGGCCCATATAAAATCAGGTTTTAATTCAAGCACTTTTTTGTATGATTCGACCGCTGCTTGATTCTGATTTGTTTCCATCAAAGATTTAGCCAGTTTTTCGAACGCTTTCCAGGAAGAAGGAAAGGCTTTTGTATTTAGGGAATACACTTCTATTGCTTCATCAATTTTTTCATCTTGATACAATTCATCTGCTACCCTTTGAAAATCTATCTCTTTAAATGGAAGTGAGCCATCGCCTTTTTCCAAGATCCGATCCAATTGATCTTCAACTGCCTTGATTCCTTCTTTACGGAATTGTTGGACAAAATCATTTTCAAAACGATATTCTTGCCCCATGTTGTATTTTTCGTGACTTTCTTCAATAAACCTATGCCATTGGCCGGTGGGAAACCAAATACTGTCAAGATCTGTTTTTGCAAGTTTTTTATCATCGCCCAACCAGATTACACGATATAAAAACGTAAAGGCCGAAGCGCGCATATTAGCCTGGCAATGCAGCAGTACACTATCGTTTTTATGCTTTTCCATATCGTCAAAATAATGCTTTAGGTTTTCCTGAGTTGGATTCTTCCAGTCAACCTTAATTTGAGTAAATGTCAGCCCTTTGGATGTAACAATAGAATCTTCTTTACTCTGATCTCCTGGCAAAAGTGAAATGACGTGTTTAAAACCATAATCTTTTATAAAACCAAATTGCTTTTCAGTTATATACCCGGAGCTGGCAAGGTTATGCTCAATAAGTTGAAATGCCCGAATCGTTTTAAGAGAATCTAAAATGGCCGATTGGCCAAATAGGGAAGATGTAAGAATAATAATTATCAGAAAGGAATTTCTCATTGTAAAATCCTTATTGATCATAAAAATTTTAATAATTTATGGAGCAACAATCTGCATTAACCAACCTGTCAAGATCGCGCCATAGGTTCCAACAACGTAACCTAATACTGCCAGTAATACTCCAACCGGTGCCAGTGCTGTATGAAATGCCGATGCAACAATCGGTGCGGAAGCTGTGCCACCTACATTAGCCTGGCTACCAACTGCGATAAAAAAGAATGGCGCTTTGATTAGTTTACCGACAATAAAAAGTAAGACAACGTGGATCATAATCCAGACTATACCAACAAGAAAAAGGCCGGGATTTTCTACAATAGCTGTTAAATCCATACTCATGCCAATAGCTGCAATCAGGATATATAAAAAAATTGTTCCAATATTGGATGCGCCGGCACCTTCTAATTTCCGTGCTTTTGTAAAGGAAAGGATTAAACCACCGGTAGTTGCAATTACAACAATCCAGAAAAATGTAGAGGTTAGTCCAAAATCTTTTAAAAAGGGCAGATTTGATGCAAGCCATGGGGCAATGATATCTGCTAAAAAATGGGCAATGCCCGTTGTTCCAAAAGCAAATGCCAAAATTATGGTGATTTCTTTAACAGTTGGAATATGCGCAATACTTGCCCTGTATTTTTCAACTCTAACGCGTAAGTCATCAATGGCTGTTACATCGGCCTTTAGCCAATTATCAATTTTTTTGTTAATCCCTGCTCCATAAAGCAAAACGCCCATCCACAAATAACCGATTATTATATCAACAGGAAGCATTTGGGAAAATAGTTTATCACTTACTTCAAAAACTTCGCGCATAGCTGTTTGGTTTGCGCCGCCACCAATCCAACTTCCGGCAATGGTTGTTAAACCACGCCAAACAGCTTCCGGGCCAGCGCCTCCAACTACATCGGGTGCAAAAAATGAGATTATAAGAATTGCGATCGGGCCACCGATAACTATTCCTATTGTGCCGGTTAAGAACATAACAATTGCCCGCCAGCCAAGTTTGATAATAGCATTAATATCTACACTAAGTGTAAGAAGAACCAGGCTGGAAGGAAGTAAATAGCGGGAAGCCATAAAATATAACTGTGAATGCTCACCGGAAATTATACCAAGCGAATTAAAAATAGACGGTATAAAATAGCATAATAAAACGGTTGGAATAAACGTATAAAACTTTTTCCAAAATGGAGTATCAATGCTTGAGGTTTTAAAAACAACAGCAAGAATGGTCAGCAAAATACCTAGAACAACGGCGTCATTTGTAATCAATGGTTCCATAAATTCTCAAATAATGTTGTGAAAAATTTAAACAATAACAAAGGTGATCAAGATAGGTTTGAGGAATATATGATGCAATCAGGAAAAACAGCTTCTGACACAAATAAATTGTCTTTTTTGCAGAATGTAAAAGTGTTTTCAATACTACACATGGTTAACTGCCTAAGGCATAAAGCACAAAAGCAAGTAATGAAGCAGCAAAAATAATCTCAAACGGCCCGTTTATTTAATCTCTGAAGTTTGTCCCTACTTTACTTGCACTTACAACCTATGAAAATGTCCCAACAAACTTCTGTAAAAATCTTTATGGCACATTTTTTGAAAAGTATTTGGATAATTAATTTGTGCGTTGACGCAATCCTTGCAAACAGGGACACTATATATTTACAACAATTAGAAGAGAAAGTCGGATAAAATGAAAAAAGTTTTTCAGATTATTATAATATCTTTAGCACCAATTTTGCTTTTGGGAACAGATGTCAATGTTGATGCATCTCAAAAAAATGCTCCCAACATGCGCAAAATATTTGATATTTTCCGGTCTGCTAACCGCGCTCCGGAAGGCCGCCTTAAAGAAATAAACAGTCAGATGGTCCGTACATTTCCACCATTGTCAATTGAAGGATTTGGAACACTTTTTGATGTAATCAGGGGCACTGCACCTGATACAACATATCATTGGGGATTTGTTGATTCGTGGGTTGGGCCAATTTTGGAAGAAGGTGGCACAGTTAATTTGGGGTATTGCTATATGCCTTTGGCGCTTGGTGATGATCAAAAAGGCCCGCCAAGGGATTATGACCTCTGGGAAGATTTTAATTATAATTGGGCAAAATACTTTAATACAAAATATGGTATCACATCTTTTGAGATTTGGAACGAACCGGATTATGGGGAGTTTTTTAGCGGCAGTAAAAGTGAATATTTTGAAATGTATAAGTACGCAGTTAAGGGTATTAAGCGGGCGGTTCCAGATGCAAGAGTTGGCGGTCCTGCACTCGCAGAAAATCCGGATAACTGGATTGGTCCGATGCTCGATTTTATAATTGACAATAACCTGCCCATCCATTTTGTTTCTTATCATGCGCAGGATAACCGGGATGGTTTTGATGATAAAGGCAGCAAATATCATAATCGCTATAAAGATATTTTGGACGAGCTTAATGCGCGTGGAATGGATAGCGTTGAGATTCATTTAAATGAGTTTTCATACGAGTTGGACCCGGGGCAGGGAAGTAAATATGATAAAGTGGAATGCGCCGCCTGGTTTGCCAGTTCTTTTAAATTTATGTTAAATGAAATGCCGCGCCTGGCACTGTTTAACAAAACAATTACAAATAATGGTGAGTTGGCTGAAAAATGGAAATACAACGGACTTGTTACAACCGGAAATATTCCTAAAGCAAAATATAATCTATTTAAAATGTATTCTAAAATGCCATTTTCAGGCATCGATGTAAATGTTGGCAATTCCAATATCGATGCGATGGCCTCCGTAAATGATTCTGTGGCCGGAGTTATGATTTGGAACAAACAGGATAATACGGAAGAGTTTACTTTAAACCTGGCTAATCTCCCTTTTATTGCAGACTCTGTTCAAGTCTTTTTGATAGACCCGGAACATTCATCTTATTTTGATGATGAAAGCACCAAGGAGTTGGAAAAGATAGAAACAATAGCGCTTGACAAAGCTTCCTACTCTGATGCGCGCACGATGCTCAACCACGCAATTTATCTGTTTTTATTTAAAGGAAGTGAACAAGTTTCGGCAATTAATAAACCGGAGTATGCAGTTCCGGAGCAATATTCTTTAACAAACTATCCTAACCCATTTAACCCAACAACAACGATTGCATACCAGCTAAAGGCAAGTGGAGATGTCGTATTGACTGTATATGATGTTATGGGAAGAAAAGTTAAAACCTTGGTTGATAACCATCAGCAAAGCGGCAGTTATGAAATTATTTTTGATGCTTCTGGCCTTGCAAGCGGGGTTTATTATTATCAAATGGATGTCACCACTTCTACAGCTTCTGGATCCAGGATAAAGCAAATAAAAAAAATGCTGCTTATTCAGTAAAACCAAACTTAATATTGCAGGGTTTATCCCCTGCGATATTTTTTCCGTCCCCAAGATTTCTGTGTTATATTTTTACAAAGATCAATTTTTCTCCATCAAGTTATTTTTTTAGCCAACCCCCTAAATAAAAACTTTACCTACCTTAAATCTTTAAAAAGAAACTGTTTATCTCATTTAAGATTCGTTGGTCTTTAAATAAAATTCTATTCTGGTACAGATATTGAATATTGTGCTGTGGGATTGTTTACCAAGCACAAGGAAATTTGTGAAATATCTTAATAAAATATTTCTGTTAGGACTTCTATTTATTTTACCCATTAAGGCACAGATTGGTTTGTCCTTTTCTGCTGGTCCGGGTTTTTATGAAAGGGATTTAAACCTTAGTTCATCAGCCGGTTTTAATTTTGGAGTCTCATATATTCTTAAACACAACAGGTCAATAGGATTAGAAATTCATCAAAATAATTTGCAACAACAAATTTCCACACCACTTGGCAGCGATCTTATCCCAACTTCTGTAAAAAGTCTAAAACTAAATTATAAAGATTTATTGACCGGAGATTTGTTGTCATTAATGGTTTATCCACAAATAAGTTTTGGGATTATCAATTTTCAAAGAAACGCATACTCAGTTCAATTAGGTGCGTTTGGGAAAAAGGAAATTCAGGCATTGAATAAAAGATATTTTGTTTCTTCCTTAGCTATGAATATTTCAAAGAATATTTACAAGCAGGCAAGCCTTTTTATCCGGCCTCAGGTATCAGTTTATGATTTTGAAAATTATAACAAGATTTTTTCAATCGCAGGGGGCATTGATGTCAGGCTTTTTTAAGATAACCATAATTTTAGTTTTCTTCTCTTTGCAGGTAAATGCCCAACAAAGTGATAAAGTGAAGTTCGAGCTTTCACCTCATACAGGCTTTATGGATGGCAGCGGCCAATTTGGTTTGGATGCATCGATGAATTACAAATCGTTTAACCTTGAATTTTCCGGGGCTCAGGTAATTGGCGAAACAGCAGATTTATATCCCTTAAATGTAAACCTGTTATTCAATCTCGCGACAAAAGGAAAAATGATTCCATACGGCGGGGTTGGTGTTGGGTTATTGCTAACAGTTCCATCGACAACAATTGGTAATAAAACGCTTTCAAATATTGGAATGAATTTTGGCGGCGGAGTGCGGTTTTATTTCACAGATACATTTGGCGTTCGCCTGGGCGCAAACCAATTTTTGACAAATATTAAAAATAAACGAGACGAAAATGAAGAGTTGTTAATTTTTCAGGAAGTGACTTTGGGTGTAATTTTTGTATTTAAATAGGGAGTATGGATTATGATTCTTTTCAAGGAAGCGGAAATAGCAAGTGAACAAAATAATGGCAATAGCAACGAGGAACAGGATTTTAGGTTTTACACAGTTGTGAATAACCTATCCGCGGTTAAGCGTTCTCCGAAAAGCTTTTGGGAAAAGTTCTTTGGCGGCATTAAAAATCTTTTCTATCGCAAAAATTAGATGAATTTTTCAGGGAGCAACAGGATGGTTTTTAAGTACTCAAAATTTTTTATGATTTTGGCGTTGGCACTTTTTATGATTGCACCAAATAAAACCCAGGCACAGTTAAAGTATAATAATGGTTTTACAATTTCATCAGGTATTTATTCAGCATCCGGGTTTGGAACAAATCCTTATGTAGGTTTTCGATATAACCATTATTTAAATCAGGGCAAGCATTTTGTAGAAGCATCATTTGGAGTAAGCAGCATGGAATCGGATGTTTTAAAAACAGTTGCCAATGCACGTTTATTCGAAAGCAACAGACTTTTGGTTTATCAATTTGTGTATGGGTATGACCCAAAGATGTGGACAAGCTTCCCATATTTAACAGCCGGTGTTGCCGGGATAAACCAGGGTGGGCAAAGTAAGTTTGCCCTTGTAGCCGGAATGGGGAATCGTCTTTATTTTGATACAATTTTTGGATCAAAAAAAATCGGCCTGCGCTATGATTTGAGAGACCAGATTTTGAAACAAAGGTTTAACGACAAAAAGTCATTTTTTGCCCATAACCTTGTTTTTACTTTAAACCTCGAGTTTTTTTATTAGGAAAACCAGATCCATTGACTTCGGTTTGTGGCCAATATAATGGTGGATCGACTAAAACTGAGAAAGTAAAATAAAAACGGAGTATTTGTGATTAGACCAACATATCTCAGCTCTTTTATACCCAAAGTAATTTTATTTATTTCTGCAAGCCTAATCTTTAATTCTTGTGGCAATCCTCCTGCAGATGTGATTATGGAAAAATCCGGCCAGGCAGCCCTTGTTTTTGTAAAAGAAAGCAGCCGCCTAAATAATCGCAGCAACGCTATGCGCAGCAATGTGGATGAATATTATCCCGGAACCGATATCTTTATTCTTGATCCGATTTCTCCACAAGGAGATGTGCGTAACCTGACGAAACAATATACGCGTCAGGGGCAAACACGAACAGATCGATACGGACATGCAGCCGATCCTGAAATATCTTATGATGGACGTAAAATATTGTTCTCAATGCGCCGCAACCGTGACAGTAACTGGCATTTGTATGAAATGAATATTGATGGTTCAGATTTACTCCAGCTTACAGACCAAACCGTAGGCCACGATATGGACCCAATTTATCTGCCAAACGGACAAATTCTGTTTGCCTCAACCCGCCCGCAAATTGTTGATGAATATGAACGCCGTGAATCTCCTCTTTTGCATGTTGCAGACCGCACAGCGGATGGCCGTCTAACAAATATCCGCCAAATATCATTTAACCAAAGCCACGATACAAACCCAATGGTTCATTCCAGCGGAAAAGTTTATTACAGCCGTTGGGAACATCTTGGTGATCCAAATAAATTCTCTATTTTCACAATTAATCCGGATGGCACGCGACCCTTTGTATTATATGGAAACCATTTTCCAAGCGGTAGTGGCAGTCGTGTTTACCTTGACCCACGCGAATTGGCCGATGGCGGCATAATCTGCACATTGCTGGAACGTAATTCACCTTTCGAAGGCGGTGCAATTGCCATTAAAGATATTTCAAAAGGTGATGATGAGGTTTTGATAATTACACCAAAAGACGTGCCTTTTAATGACACAGAAAATGCCAATGCAATTTATCGTTCACCGCACCCAATAATTGATCACAGCGCCTCTTCCAGCCGTAAAGAAAAAATTATTGTTTCCATTTCGCCCATTCCGGTGGAAGGCGATCAGGGCAGGCAGGTAGATTTTGGCATTTATGTAATGGACAAAGATGGCAACAATGTCCGTTTGGTATATAATGATCCTGATTTTAATGAGATTGATGCGGTTCCTGTTTTACCGCGAAAGGATTTGCCGGCCGGTTTACCGCAGGTTGTTCCAACTGATGAAAATGTTGCCGCGGGAATGGCTGCTGATCTGAAAACAGGTATCTTTTTTGATGGCAATGTTTATCACCGTGATCCTGATGACAGGATGATGCAACCTGATGAAAATCATGTTAATTCGGATGGCAGTATTGGCCAGGCAAAATTTGTTCGCGTATTGGCGGCAGTTTCCATGCCGCGTGACAGGGACAAACGTGGTGGTGATATTGGCAATACAAATCTTGAAAAACAAAGGGTTGTCGGTTACGGCGATATTCGAGACGATGGTTCGTTTTCAATTGAAGTTCCGGCCAACATTTCCCTTCATTTGCAAACGCTGGATGAAAATGCCATGATGCTTGTTAGCCAGCGTTCCTGGACTCATGTTATGCCGGGAGAAAAGCGTCTTTGTACAGGTTGTCATGATTCACATAATCGAGATAAAGTTATTAACGATCTGGCTATTCAATCGAGTGATGAAATTATGAACAGGGTTACTGGTGGATTTTATAAATCAGGATTTCATAACCCGGATAATGTGATGACACACCAGGCTGCGCACAACGATACGATTGATTTCTATGATCGAACCAGCAGCAACAACAGCAATTCCGTTCAGGCCGTTTTTGATTCAAAATGTATTTCCTGTCATAGTAACGCTTCGCCTGCAGGAGGTTTGCGTCTGGAAATGACTTCGGACGATAGAACAGCACAGGGCGACAATGGAAATGAGACAACCTCTGTTTATGAAATATTAACCGAGGACGGTCAATACCAAACTCCTTCAGGGGATAATCTCGATTATGTTACGGATGACGGGGCGCGTCGCTCGCCACTGCTTTGGGTGTTATATAACCGGCAATTGAATGACGACGATAATGAAGATTTTAGTCCTTCCAGCTATAACCATACTGAATTATGGACTAAGTCAAATGGTTTAATTGATCCATTTAATCCGGCCAATAAAGGATTATTAAAAATAATTGAGTGGGTCGATATGGGCACTCAATATTCAAACTCTGTCGCACAATAAGGTGGCTTTATGAGACCTGTATTAAAAGTAATTTCAGCCATTTTGTATTTGTTCATTATAAACGCTTTGGCTTCTGAGAGTGATTTTATCGGAAAACCGGCCCCTGATTTTACACTTCAAAAGTTAGAGGGAAATGAAACGGTTCAGCTATCATCTTTAAAAGGTAAGGTTGTACTTGTAGATTTTTGGGCAACATGGTGCGCACCATGCAAAAAGTCTTTGCCGTACTTGGCAAAAATGGACAGTAAATATAAAAACCTGGTTGTGCTGGCACTGAATATTGATGATGACAAGGAAAACGCTAAACAATTTTTAAAAAAGTTAAATCTCAAAATTAATGCACTTTATGATGAAGATAAAACAGTGGTCTCCAGTTATGATGTTCCGGTAATGCCAACAGCATATTTAATAGACCAATATGGAAAAATACAATATGTCCATTCCGGGTATAACGAAGAGAGTATGAAAAAACTGGAGTTTGCAATCCGTGGTTTGATTGACCGCCCATAGACGAAAGTGGAAGGATTTGAAAATGTTGAAATTTCTAAAATACAGCATGCTATTTTTTCTTTTAGTGACAATTTCCTGTGTCACGGTTAAGCCATGGGAAAAAGAAAAACTTGCTGATCCGATTATGGAACCACAAAGCCAGTTTGCCAAACAAAAACTGGATGATAAGTTTTTTACATCCCGTGAAGGCAGCATGGGTGGAAGTGGTGGAATCGGTGGTGGTTGCGGCTGCGCAAAATAATTAAAATTTCGGCGACTTAACTGGCCGGTGTTACTCCGCTCCCTGGCTAATTCCGGCCACGCCGAATTTTTAAAAGGTTTAGAAAGGACTTTTGTGAAATCAATTCAAAAAATGCTCATAGTTATTCTTTATGTTTTTCTGGTAAGCTCAGCTTATGCGCAAAATAATGACAAGATCAGCTACACAACCTATTATTTTAATGATAGCGGGAACAACAGCGTTATAACCACATCCTTTTCTCTGGCAAAAAAAATAATCAGCGGCACAGCGGTTTTGCTTGATATTGAACTGGATAAAGTTTCTTTGCCACCGGTTGATGGTGCTACTGGTGCCAGCCGTCCTACCCGGAAAAAGAATGAAACCTTTGAGAAAAACCGTGGACAAGTAATTTTAGGATTGGAACAATCTTTGGGTTCGGCTTCTACTTTGGCCTTAAATGCTTATCGCAGCCAGGAGCTGGATTATTTATCCAATGCGGTGATTGTTACCTTGAGCCGTGATTTATTTCAAAATAATACAACGGTTACACTGCGTGCCCAATATAATGACGATAAAGTTGGTGAATTACTTGAAAGCGGAAAAATTCAAAATCAGGAAAAAACAGTTATAACAGGTGCGTTGAATCTTGCTCAAACTTTAACAAAATCTACGGTGCTAAACCTGAGTTATGATTATGTAAAAATGGACGGTTTTTTGAGCGATCCATACCGTAAGGTTACTGTGTTTGACGAGAATAATGCTTTCCTGGTTTTAAATGAAAATCACCCGGATAACCGTTTAAGGCAAGCGGTAACGGCACGCCTTAGCCAATATTTAAATCCAGTCGATGCATCTATTATCGGTAGCTATCGCAATTATTTTGACGATTGGAAAGTAAAATCACACACAGCTGAAATCCGTTTTAATAAATACATTTTTGAAGATTTGATAACAGGTTTCAATTACCGGTATTACAGCCAAAGTAGTGCGGAGTTTTATAAAGAACGTTACAGTCAGGTTCCGAATACCATAGTAGAATTTAGAACATCTGATTATAAGTTAAATCAATTTCAATCAAATACTTTTGGATTGAACCTTAGGCTGCTTTTTCGCGGCTTGGCTAAAGGAAATCCGGGTTGGGAATTTTTGGAGAAATCTTCTTTCGAAGTGATGTATCTGCGCTATGCAAATGATCTTGATTTTTCAGCAAATATAGTTCAGGCAAGTATAAATTTTGCCATTTAAAAATTAACAGATTTTTGTGATGTCGAATGAAAAGAATATAAATTTGAGGAATTTTTATGAAAAATGAATTTTACATAAATCTGATACTGTCAATCCTGATTTTGTCAATAGTTTCATTTCCATTATTTGCAGGGGATTTATCTGATAAGCATGGAGCAAATATTGCAAAAACATTAACAAATCTGGATATAAAGCCTGTTGATGAAAATAGAAACCTGGAAAAATCAACGGAACAGTTTTGGAAAAAACACACGCTTGTAGATAAAATTGGCCAGACTTTTGAGGTTATTTCATTTGATAAAAACAATGGGATCAAAAAATTTAATCGCGAAGCATCAAGGACATTTTTAAAGCGAGATCTCTTTGGCCTGCCACAATATACGGCCAGTTATTATTATGCAAAATATGATAAAAATTCTGTCTTTGTTGAGTCCACATATTTGCAGGTAATTAGTGACACCCGCTGGAACAGGTTGTTGTACGGTTCTTTGGATGGGGCATTAAAAAGCTATAATGATATTATTGGTCCGGGAGAAATTGTCAGCAATTCTCAGGGACAGATTTTTGTAGCAGAAAAAGGCAAATCTCGCATTTTAGTTTTTAAAGTTACGGGAAGTGGTAAAGAGGCAGAATTGCAATTAAGCTACACGATTGAAGGCATCAACGAACCAACATCTTTGGCATATAATGATGGCGGGACTCCCTTTGACCCGAATGATGGTTTTTTATTTGTAGCGGATGCATCGCAAAATACGATTACAAAATGGAAAGTAAATGCCGCTTCAGCAGAAAAACTTAAAATTTACCGGGGTTTTAAATGGCCGGTTTCCATTGGCAGTGGGAAATGGAATGGCGCAAATACAAATCAATTATATGTCATAGACAGCTATGCAAAAAAAATTACTTTGTATGAAGAAAGTGATGAAGAGCTAACTGAACTCAGCCAGGTACAAGCTTTGACCAACCAAACCTTCTCAAAAATTGAAGTTGATCATTTTGGACAAATTTATTTATCGGATGCAGTGAATGGCGAGCTGTATAAGTTGACTGCCAACCTTGAAATTCTTGATTCAAAAAAGATGCCTCAAAATAGTGGTATTAATGATCTTTCGATTCCGTTTGGTACGGTTGAAATTGTCGGTGAAGGAAAATATTGGGCAGGGTTTGATCAGCTTTTTGCGCTACAAACCTGGAATGATGAAAGTGGGGTAGAGCGGTTAAAACTTGGATTAGCCTTGCAAAATCAAACCATGGAAATTTCTGAACACAACGACTTGATTAAAACAGAGTTTACTATAACAGATTTTGCAGAAACAGGTTTTTCCGTTTTTACAGCAGATAATAAAAAGATATTTGAAAGTGAAAAAGTATGGAATGCATCCGGTAAAAACTCTTTAACCTGGACACGGAGTAATGAAAGTAACGGCCAGGTAAAGCAAGGTTTTTACAAGTTTGAGCTTGAAATTAAGTCTGCTTATCAAGAAGAAACTTTAATCAGAGAATCTTCATTTTATCTTCCTCTTTACTACCATATCAATTGTGGTGATGAGGATGGGACAGAAGACATTGCACTTGTTCGCGGCCAATCGAAAAAATTAAACGGTCAGTTTTATATTGAAGGTGATGTAATTGTGGAGTATAAAATTTCCGGTCTTGATGCAGCATCAGAATATAAGATTTCCACAAAATTTTTAAACCTTGAAGGGAATGAAAGCCATCAAAATATACAAATTGATGGAATCTATATTTATGAATCAACTGTCCCGAACATGGGTAGCGCGACAGATTATTTAAGTGTCCCTAAAGAAACTTTTGCAGACGGTGAAATTCAAATTCTTGTATCAGGCGATGAGAACAACCCGGTATTGGTTTCTGATATTTGGCTTAAGGAAAGTGGTAGAAATTTTACTTTGCAGGATCCGCAGAAAGTAATCCCAACGGATTTTAAGCTGGAGCAAAATTATCCAAATCCTTTTAACCCAACAACTTCAATTAGTTACCAGCTACCAAATGCCGGTGAAGTAGAGCTTTCTGTTTTTGATATGCTTGGCCGGAAAATTGAAACATTGGTAAACAGCTTTCAGGATGCCGGGATTTATTCTATTAACTTTGATGGATCAAATCTTGCAAGCGGATTGTATTTTTACCAGCTTAAAACCGGGAAACAAATCGAAACCCGCAAAATGTTACTTGTAAAATAATTGCCGACTAAATCATTCCCTAAAGCCTTTCATTCGAGAGGCTTTTTTTTTACTCCTCTTGCTGAAATAAATTCTACTTTGTAGATTGCGCCACCTTACGAAACCATACTTTGTAAAATTCCAAATATTTTTAATTCTTATTTGATTTCAAAAATACAGTCCAAATTTTAAGGAGATAACCTTATGAACTATGAAAACATAGGTCAAATGATCATGGAAAAGATCGAAGATTATTCCAATAATACCGCCTTAAGGTTTAAAAAAGATGATACCTGGCAACCTTTGACTTATGCTGAATTTGGAAAAAAAATCAATCAGCTAACATGCGCACTTATACAAGCTGGGGTTAAAAGAGGCGATAATGTTGCAATTTATTCAGCCAATCGATATGAATGGGCAGTTTCGGATTTTGCATGTATTTTTGCCGGTGCTGTTTCTGTTCCGATTTATGCCACAAGCACTAAAGAGCAGGCAGAGTTCATCATTAAGGATGCCGGAATAAAATTTATTTTTATTGGCGATGAGGTGCAGTATAAAAATATTGAAGCAATAAAATCTGAAGGAACCGGTTTAGAGGCTGTCACATATGATCCTAAAATTGAAATTGATAAATCATTTACAACAAATTTTGATGAATTTATAACAATTGATAATTGCGAATCTTTTGATTCAGAAATCAAAGAACGTTTATCCAAAATTCAAAAGGATGATACCACGACAATTATATATACCTCCGGAACGACCGGTGATCCCAAAGGGGTAATGCTTACTCATACAAATTTATTTCACCAACTTGCTGCCGTTGATGCAGATTTTGATGTTTCAAACAAAGACAGCTCATTGTGTTTTCTTCCGCTTAGCCATGTGTATGAAAGGATGTGGTCCTATTATGTTTATTATAAAGGTGCCACGCACACCTATCTTGAAGATCCGAGAAAAGTAATTGAGACAATGCAGGAAATAAAACCGACTGCTTTGGTTTCCGTCCCACGGCTATATGAAAAAATTTATGCAGCAGTTATGAACAGCCAGGAAGAAGCATCTTCAATAAAAAAGAAGTTGTTTCAAAATGCCATTGCAGTAGGCCATGATTATTATACAAAAACCCGCAAGAATGAAACTGTTTCAACAGGTTTAAAAGCAAAGCATAAACTTTATGATAAACTGGTCCTTTCCAAAATCCGTAAAGTTGTGGGTGGTGATAAAAACTTTTTTTCTGCCGGCGGAGCTCCATTGGAAAAAGAAATAGAACAATTCTTTTTTGATTGCGGTTTACTTATTTGCCAGGGATATGGACTGACAGAAACATCGCCGATGGTATCAGCAAACACTCCACTCTCTTTTAAATTTGGAACCGTTGGTAAGCCTGTTCCGGGATGCGAAGTTCGGATTGGTGAAAATGGAGAAGTGCAGGTAAAAGGCCCGCTTGTTATGAAAGGTTACTATAATAATCCCAAAGCTACCGCTGAAGTTATGGATGGCGAATGGTTTAAAACCGGCGATGTTGGTGAATTTGATGATGAAGGCTATTTAAGAATTACCGGTCGTATAAAGGAAATTATAATTACATCGGGTGGGAAAAATATTGCTCCTTTACGAATTGAGACGCTTGTTGGCAAAGATTTTTTTATTGAGCAGATTATTGCCATAGGCGACAAGCGCAATTTCATCAGTGCATTGGTTGTGCCTTCTTTTGAAGGACTGGAATCCTGGGCAAAGAAAAAAGAGATTTTATATCATTCTATTGAAGATCTTGTCAATCATCCAGCGGTTATAAGTTTTTATGAGAAGCGTATTGAACTGCAATCCAAGTTATTAGCACAATATGAGACGATTAAAAAATTTAAATTATTGCATAAACCCTTTACAATTGAAGAGGGTGGCATTACACCAACGTTAAAACTCAAACGTGATCAGATTCATAAAAAGTTTAAAGACCTGATTGATTCGATGTATCATAAACATGATAAATAGTTTATTATAAAAAGCCTCTCATATTTAGAGAGGTTTTTTTTTGCTCTCCTTGCCGATAAAAATTCTTCTTTGTAGATTAAACCTTATTATGTAACCAGGATATATTGTGCCTCAAAAAAGAAAATTATTTGTTGCAATAGCAGGGAATATTGGTGTCGGTAAAACCACACTCACCAAAAAACTAAGTGAACGTCTGGAATGGAAAGCCTATTACGAAAAGGTTGTAGACAATCCATATCTTTCTGATTTTTATGCGGATATGAATCGCTGGAGCTTCCATCTACAAGTATTCTTTTTGTCGAACCGCTTTAAAAATCAAAGAGAAATAAATGATTGGCCGGACTCCTGCATTCAAGACCGCTCAATTTATGAGGATGTTGAAATTTTTGCCCACACTTTGCATAAACAGGGTTCAATGTCGGATAAAGATTATGAAAACTATCATGAACTGTTTTCGACAATGGTTGAATATTTACGCAAACCGGATATTATTTTATACCTGCGTTCATCTGTGGACCGACTTATAAAACAAATTGCCAAACGCGGTCGTGAGTACGAAAAAACAATTGATCCAAAATATTTGGTACAGCTTAACGAAGCCTATGATGAGTGGATTGAGCGCGCCAAAGACGATGGATTTCACGTGGTTACAATTGAAACAAAGAACCACGACTTTGAAAATAACGAAGAAGACTTTCAGCTTATTTATCAGCCTATAAAAGAATTGGAACAGCAAACATGGCTAAAAGGTGTTTGATTGTTACATATTATTTCCCACCAACCGGCGGCGGCGGTGTTCAACGCAATGTAAAACTGATTAAGTATCTTTCGCGGAAGAATTGGAAATTTACAGTAGTAACTTCAAATGGGAATGATACAAATCTGTCTTTGGATGAGAGTCTAAAATCGGATTTACCGGAAGAAGTAGAAGTTGTAAAGATTGCTAATTCTGATGGAAAGGCCAATTCCCGTTTTTCAGCTTTGATTAAATCGACCTTTTTAGTTCGTTTTATCAGCTCTTTTTTGTTTGTTCCGGACAGGCACAAAAAATGGATAAAATCAGCTAAGAAAAAAATTGTTGAGATAATAGATTCAAAAAAAATTGATTTGATTCTTATCTCATCCCCACCATATTCTCTTGTAATGCTTGCTTCAGAATTAACCCGGGAACAGTCAATTCCGGTTGTATTGGATATGCGCGATCCATGGACGACAAATCCTTATAAAATTTATCCATCATCCTGGCATTTTAAACAAGACTCCAAAATTGAAACTGAAAACATTAAACAGATAAAATATGGAATAAGCGCATACAAATCTTTGTTAGGCTTTTACGAAGAAAGTGTTGAAGATTTTAAGACGAATAACTGGCAATATATTCCTAATGGTTATGATGAAGAAGATTTTAAATCATTGATTCCACAAAAATTTGAAGATAATAAATTTCACATTGCTTTTTCCGGGACATTTTATTCACATATTAATAAACCTATGTTTTTATTAAAAGGAATTGCAGCAGTTGAAAAACCTTTGCGTGATAAAATCTGTTTTCATCATATTGGCGATTCTGCAATAAATTTAAAAAAAATTGCCAGGCGATATGGTTTAGAAAATAATATCATCGAATGGGGCTATCAAGACCATAATAGCTGTCTTAATATTTTGGCTGGTATGGATGCACTTTGTTTTATATTAGATAGTTCCAATAAAAATTCAGATAAAACAATAGGTGGAAAAGTTTACGAATATCTGCGATTGGAAAAACCAATACTTGCATTGACGCCTTTAAAAGGGGAGTCGGCAACAATTATTAACGAAACAAATGCTGGAATTGTAATAAAGCCAACTGACCATAAGCAAATTGCAAAAACTGTCACGTCCATGGCTTCATCACCGGAAAAAAATAAATCTAATAAAAATATAACTATTTTTGAACGCTCAAATCTTGCAAAACAATATTATGAGTTTTTTAACCAGACTTTATCAGAAAATATAAAATAAGCCCATAATAAATTTTGCTTTGAAGTATTTAACATTTCTTTATACCTTGGGATGATTTTTGGCACGTAAAGCAATTATTTGTCAGGGAATTGCGTTAATCAAATATCTATTCTTTGTTATTGACAATTTCTCTAAAGATAAGGCTTTTTTTTGACGATCATTTTTAGGATTATTCACAAATAATATCCTTTATTTATAGTAGCTAACAAAACCAACGTTTTTTAAAAATTCCTATCAGGAGCTTTTACAATGTTTTTCCCAATTAAACGTAATGCCGCAAAGTTAAGTATTGTTTTTATTATGATTTTTCTGTTGCCGGTTGTTTCATTATCTCAGCAGGCAAGTGCAGAGTTTATAATAGATGTTTCCCCTTCGAAATTGCCAAGTGGTGAGCAATCTCGAGATGGAATAAAAAGCATTTTCTTTTTAAACCAGAAACTTTATGTAACCAACATTTGGTCCGGTCTGCAAATTTTGGATGTCTCTGATGTTACCAAGCCAAAAGAGGTGGGTAATTATACAACTGAAAATCGGTCGCATAATAGTTTTGTTGTTGATAATACCGCATATTTATCAAGTGAATTATTGGGTGTAACTATTTTGGATGTTACTAACCCTTCATCAATTGTAGAAATTGGCCATGTTGAAACTGACGGAGATGCAAGTTATGTTGTTGCAAATTCACAATACGTTTACGTTGCCGAAGAAACAAAAGGCGTTAATATTTACGATGTCTCAAATCCTGCATCCCCGAAATTAAAGGGTGGTTTTGATACTCCCGGCTGGGCGTGGGGACTTTTTCTTGACGGTACAACCTTATATGTTGCAGACAAAGGTGGAGGCCTAATTATCCTCGATGTTTCAAACCCTTCTAATCCTAAGCGTTTAGGTAAATACAGTGACATGCGTTATGCCAAAACGGTTCATGTTGAAGATGGCATAGCCTATGTTTCAAATGGTGCTGATGGCCTTTGGATATTTGACGTTAGTAACCCGGCATTCACAAACCTGATTAGTAAGATTGATGTCGAAGGTTATGTCTATCATGTATTCAAAACAGGTAATTCGGTTTTTCTATCGAACGAGACAAAAAAGAGAATTGATATTGTCAATGTTTCTAACCCTGCAAAACCTGTAAAAGAGGGTGATTTTACAACAGATTCTAAGGTATACGGAGCTTGGAAAGACGATGTGTATGTATTTATTGCCGCGGATACAAAAAGTATAATTGTACGCCATAACCATCCGCCGATAATAACCAAATTGTTTAATATGACAGTTGATGAAGACAGTGACCTCATTTTTTCGGCAGAAGCTTTTGACCAGGATGGAGACGAAATATATTTCTCAATTGAAAATAAACCTGAAGGATCAACATTTGATGAAAAGAGCGGTGTTTTTAATTGGAGACCAACTTATGATCAATCAGGTGTATATCCCGATATCAAAATCACTGTCCATGAAAAAACGGTAAGTCAGCTGACCACATCGACAACATTTAATATAACTGCAAATCACATAAACCGTGCTCCATCCATGCCGCTTGTAAACGATGGCTCAGTTGCAGAGAATGCGTCTATTTCTTTTTCTTTAGAAGAGGGCTCTGACCCGGATGTTGAAGACAGAGGTAAACTAGTTTATAAGTCGGAAAATATGCCGGAAGGGGCAAAGTTTGATCCTGCTACTCGAACGTTTAGTTGGACACCGGGATTTGACCAATCTGGTATTTATACTGTTGATTTTCTAATTGAAGATCCACTTGGCCTGTTGATGCGTGATGGATCTACAATTACAGTAAGTCATGTTGACCGTAAACCGGATTTAGTTGAGGTAGAAGATAAGCAGGTGGATGAAAATGCTTTAATAACTTTTAAACTTGAAGGAACCGATCTGGATAAAGAAGACCAGGATAAGTTATCTTATGTTGCTGAAAACCTGCCAACGGGATCAGTATTTGATGCGGCTACGGCTACATTTAGCTGGACACCTACTTATGACCAATCCGGCGAATATGACAATATTCTTTTTATTTTTAAGGCAGGGGCTTTGAGTGACTCCACCGCATTAAAGGTAAGTGTGGCACATGTAAACCGTTCACCAGTTATGGATGCAATCGTAAAACAGACAGTTGATGAAAATCAGCCCTTGTCATTTGTAGTTTCTGGTAGTGATCCTGATGTTGAAGATGCCGGGAAATTTGTATTTTCAGCTCAAAAATTACCAGAAGGAGCAACATTTGATCCAACAACTTTGACTTTTAACTGGACTCCTACATTTGAACAATCCGGTGAATATGGCGAAGCAACGTTTGTTGTTACAGACCCTTCAGGGTTGACAGATTCAAAGGCTGTTTCAATTTCTGTAAATCACGTAAACCGTACGCCGGACCTGGCTGATATTACACCAAAAACGGTTGATGAAAATGTTGCTTTGATTTTTGAGTTGGCCGGAAGTGACCCGGATATTGAGGACGCTGAAAAATTAGTTTATACCGCAGAAGGATTGCCGGAAGGAGCCGTTCTTGAAGGTGCAAAATTTAGCTGGACTCCGACTTATGACCAATCCGGAAATTATACCGTAAACTTTACAGTTTCTGACGGGGCTTTAAATGTTACAAAAAGCGCAGCAATTACCGTAAGCCATGTTAACCGCCCACCCGTTTTAAATGAAATTGCAAAACAATCTGTAAATGAGAATGCAGCGCTATCTTTTGTTGTAAGCGGTTCCGATCCTGATACAGAGGATGCCGGGAAATTTGTATTATCTGCTGCAAATCTTCCGCAAGGCTCAACTTTTGATGCTGCAACCGGTAATTTTTCCTGGACACCTACTTTTGAACAGTCCGGTGAGTTTAAAGTGTCATTTACAAATAGCGATCCGCAAAACTTAAACGATCAAAAAGAAGTAACTATTACAGTAAATCATGTAAACAGAACACCGATTTTTGGCGAACAGGCTTCCCAAACAACTGATGAAAACAGTGCATTAAGTTTTACATTAGTACCGGCAACTGATCCTGATAAGGAAGATGAAGGCAAGTTAAAATATTCTGCAGAAAATCTTCCTGATGGAGCAACATTTGATGCAGATTCACGCACCGTAAACTGGACACCTTCATTTGATCAATCCGGGAAACACACAATTACATTTACTGCAGCAGATCAGGAATTCAGCTTAAAACAATCCGTTGAAATTACTGTGACGCATGTAAATCGTGCTCCGGAAATGGTAGCAATCGGTAGCCAATCGGTTGATGAAAACAGCTCGCTAAGCATTTCAGTCAGTGCATCTGATGCAGATAAAGAAGATGAAGGAAAGCTACTTGTTTCAGTATCAGGATTACCTGAAGGTGCAGCTTTTGATGCAGCTTCCAATACGATAAGCTGGGCTCCTACATATGAACAAGCAGGTTCATTTACGGGCATTAAAGCTTCAGTTGTAGATGCTTCCGGTCTATCTGCTGAAACAACATTTAATATTACTGTAAACAATGTTAACCGCCTACCGGAATTAAACGGTCCTTCATCCGGCGATGTTGAAGCTGGATCAAGTCTAAGTTTAAGCTATAGCAGCAGTGATGCAGATAATGACAATCTAAGCTATAATCTTGATGGTGCACCGACAGGTATGAGTATTGATGGCGGTGGTAGTTTAAGCTGGACACCCGGAGATGACCAGGTTGGAAATCACTCAATTACAGTAAACGTTTCGGATGGAACAGATACTGCAAGTACTTCTTTGAGTGTTACCGTGACAGCTAAACCACAACCAGTGCCGGCAGATACCACAGGAAATTGATTTCACGGAGATTTAATACACATTTATTAAGCCCCTGAATGGGGCTTTTTTTTTGCAAAAAATTTCTGTAAAGATGCAAGGCAGGGTGTTGATTTGGCAATTTTAAAGTAGTAGCTTTAGCAGGCTGAAAT
This sequence comes from Calditrichota bacterium, assembly GCA_013112635.1. Lineage (NCBI taxonomy): Bacteria > Pseudomonadati > Calditrichota > Calditrichota bacterium. The sequence continues at coordinate 229,808 of JABFGF010000003.1, forward strand.
CGACTTTTGGAAAAAATTTATGAATATTAGTAATAAAGTAGTTGTAATTACCGGTGCAAGCAAAGGCATTGGCCGTGAAGCAGCATTAACGTTTGCTCAGAAAGGTGCTAAGTTGGCCATTTCTGCGCGTAATGAAAAATTATTAAAAGAAGTTGCTGATCAATGCCCAACAGATGTATTAACATTTGCAGGGGATATGTCTGATGAAAATGATATTATCAATTTTATAAAAGCAACTTCTAAAAAATTTGGCAGGATTGATATTCTTGTAAACAATGCCGGTCTTGGATTTTTTAAACCAATTATCGAAACGAGCACTGAAGAATGGGATAAAATGTTTAATCTCAATGTTCGCGGATTATTTATAACAACCCGTGAGACATTGCCGTATTTGAGAGAAGCTGGCGAATCCGTTGTTGTGAATGTAGCCTCGCTTGCTGGTAAAAATACAAATGCCAACCTGGGTGGTTATTCGGCTTCAAAACATGCAGTTATTAGTTTTAGCCGTACACTGATGATAGAAGAAAGAAAAAATGGAATACGGGTTTTAACTTTTTGTCCGGGTTCTGTCGATACAGACTTTTCACCGGCAAGTGAAGAAAAGAAAGCAAAAAAACTAAAAGTAGAAGATGTGGTTTCATCCATTATTCACATGATTGAAATGCCGCAAAATGCCTTGATTAGCGAAATCGATATCAGGCCGATAAATCCATAAATAAATATTTTTTAAAATAAAGGAGCAATTATGAGCGAAACTTTAGAGATGGTGTCTGCTGAAGAAATGACATCACAGGATTATATTGAAATGGAAGAGCAGTATGGTGCACATAACTATCATCCGCTGGATATTGTGATAGAAAAAGCTGAAGGTGTTTGGGTTTATGATGTTGACGGAAAAAAATATATGGATTGTTTAAGCGCCTATTCTGCTGTAAACCAAGGCCATTGCCATCCAAGAATTTTAAAAGCAATGGTAGAGCAAGCCCAAAAAGTTACGCTCACATCCCGCGCATTTAGAAATGACAAACTCCCGTTTTTATATAAAAAGCTTTGCGAATTAGCCGGTGTTGAAATGGTACTACCAATGAATTCCGGAGCTGAAGCAGTTGAAACAGCTATTAAGGCAGCCCGAAAATGGGGTTACAAAAGAAAAGGTGTTGAATCAGATAAAGCAGAGATTATAGTTTGTAAAAACAATTTTCATGGCCGGACTACAACGATTGTTGGTTTTGCAACAGAAGAGCAATATAAAGATGGATTTGGACCTTTTTCGCCAGGATTTATTGAAGTTCCTTTTGATGATTTGAATGCTTTGAAAAGTGCCGTTAATAAAAATACTGTCGCTTTTATGTTTGAACCAATCCAGGGAGAAGGCGGGATTTTAATGCCGGATGAAAACTATTTGGCGCAAGCACAAAAACTATGTAAAGAAAACAATGTTCTTTTTATTGCAGATGAAATTCAAACCGGTCTTGGCCGGACCGGAAAAATGTTTGCTTACGAGCATTATGTGTCAGAAAAGCCAGATATGTTAATTGTTGGGAAGGCGCTTTCAGGTGGTTTTTACCCAGTTTCTGCTGTACTAAGTAGCAAAGAAATTTTAGGTGTGTTTAACCCTGGTGACCATGGAAGTACTTTTGGTGGAAATCCTTTAGCGTGTGCTGTGGCTATGGAAGCATTAAATGTAATTGTTGAAGAAGGGTTGGTAGAAAGATCTGATGAACTTGGCGACTATTTAATCAAAAAACTAAAAACTATTAATACAAGCAAGATTAAAGAAATTCGCGGAAAAGGGCTTTTTATTGGGATTGAACTTAATGAAGCTGCCAGGCCATATTGCGAAGCTTTAAAGCAGGATGGTCTCTTATGTAAAGAAACACATGAAAATGTAATTCGTTTGGCACCTCCTTTGGTAATTGGCAAAGAAGAAATTGATTGGGCCATTGACAAAGTAAAAACAGCTTTGGAGGCATAAATTATTAAATAGGCCATGTTTGATTCCACCACTAATACCTCGCAGTTTTTAACCGATGATTACAAATTCACACTGTTGGTGGAATCAAGCATTTGATGAACCAAATTGTATTTTAAAAATACCATGCTCGTTGCACTCACTGGCATGGTCTTTTTTTTTGCTAAAAATAATAGGATTTGTAATGACCCTTAACTCGAATATGGCAGTATTATTATTAAGTTGTCCGGATCGTTCCGGACTTGTTTCCCGTATTACAAATTTCATTTTTGAACGTGGTGGAAATATAATCGATTTGGATGAACACGTTTCTGAAGATGAAGAAATGTTCACGATCAGAGTGGCTTGGAAAATGGATAATTTTTCAATCTCCAAAGAAGATTTGAAAGAAGCGATAAAACCACTTGCTAAAGAATTCAAAGCCGAGTGGAAAATACATTTTTCGGAACCCGCACCCAAGGTGGCTATTTTTGTCTCGAAGTTCGATCACTGCCTGCACGATCTTTTGTGGCGTTATAAAGCAGGAGAGCTGCATTGTGAAATTGCATTAATTGTATCAAATCATTCCGATTTAGAGGACCTGGCAGCATTTTATAAAATTCCATTTCACCTATTTAAAATAAATAAAGAAAACAAAGCCGAACAAGAAAAGGCTGAATTAAAACTTCTTCATGAAAATAATATTGATACAATTGTACTTGCGCGATATATGCAAATCCTGTCAGATAGTTTTTGCCGGGAATATTCAAATCGAATTATAAACATTCATCACTCTTTCTTGCCGGCATTTATTGGAGGAAATCCTTATCGGCAGGCATATCAGCGAGGTGTAAAAATTATTGGAGCAACCAGCCATTATGTTACGGAAGATTTGGATGAGGGCCCGATTATTGAACAGGACGTGATTCGCGTTTCGCACAAAGATAGTGTAAAAGATATGGTGCGAAAAGGACGTGACTTAGAAAGGGTTGTATTGGCGCGTGCTGTAAAAGCGCATTTGGAAAAACGCGTTATGGTTTTAAATAAAAGGACTGTAATATTTGAATGATCAGTCATTAATGTATTGTCAAATCGTCATTCCGAACTTGATTCGGAATCCAAATAAAGAATCAGGGATGCTGAAACAAGTTAAAGCATGACGAATTTACAACAAGGATAAAGCGCCATTATCCTGCTAATCCTCCCTGGAAAGATATAACGCTGTAATATCATCACTTTGAGGAGTTGAACCAGTGAAATTATGTAAATCTTCCATTAACACATCAATAAAACTTTTAGCATCTGGAGGACTGTTTGAGGTTAAAAAATCTTTCAACGGTCTGTGGTCCTCGTATTCTTCTTCCTCTTCATTCATTGCTTCAGTAACACCATCAGTATAAAAAAGTATAGAGTCACCAGGGTTTAGTACAGATTCTGAGCTTTCATAAGGAAAAGCCATTTGCATCATACCCAAAGGAATACCGCCCGTGCTCAGCTCATCAACGGTATTATTTTTTCGTAAAATATAGGTTGGGTTATGGCCGGCATTTACTGATTCTATCACACCTGTTTTTGGTTCGATTACTGCAAAAAAGGCCGTTATATATTTATCCAAAGTGGAAGAATCCCAAATAATGGTGTTGAGGTTTTGAACAAGAGCAGCAAGTTCAAAAGGATGATCAAGATAAGCATGTACTGAGGCATGAAGCGTACTTACAAGTAAACCGGCGGCAACTCCTTTTCCGGATACATCTGCCATAATGAACATATATCGCCCGTCCTGAAGGGGAATGCAATCATAAAAATCTCCACCAATAAATTTTGTAGGAATATTTATCCCGCATTGATCATATCCCGCAATTTTTGGAAGCTCTTCGGGAATTAATTTTTTTTGAATATCCCCTGCCAGAGAAATTTCTTTTTCAACACGTTCCTTTTCTAATGATTGTTTATGAAGATAATGATTTTCCATTGATGCAAAAACCTGTCGGCCAAATGCGTCCAGTAATAATTGATCGGTAGCATCAAAAGAAATAATACCTGCCCGGCTCTCTTTTTCGTAAAGATAAAAGCAGTACTTTTTTTCGGCAAAGCTGAACTCAGTAGTTATCTGAAACTTACTCTGTGAAATTGATTTGGTTTTAAACTTAAATGGGAAGAAAATTTTCTCAATTACTTTTCGGCCATTTTTTACCAGCAATAGTCCTTTTGAAGCGTTGGTCAGGGCCAAAACACGCTCCAGTGCGAGATGAAAAAGCTGGCTATCTTCCTGCAAACGAGCAACCTCAATCCCTGTATCAATAAGGCTGTTTAATTGTAAAACCCTATGGTTAAGCGAGAACACGAGTTGTTTTTCTTTTTTCCGGGACATGAAGGATTGATAGGCACTGCCAAGTTGCTGAAGAAAAAATTGCAATGCTATCTTGTCAAACTCAGTATATGCAGATTTATCAAGTTTAGCGCCAAGTAAAATTCTAAATATCGCATTATCTATAAGCGGCTGGTTTACAGAAACTTGAAACTCTGGATGGTTCAGATCCAGAATAGCAAATTCATCTTGTGGACCTAACAACTCCCCATAGCTGTTTTTTGCCTTTGAGAAAAGCATCCGCCAATTTTCCGTTTCTTTGTTTTTGAATAAAATTGCGGCATTTACTACAAGCAAGCTGCCACGCAATACATGGAAAAATTTTTTGGCAAGCTCTTCAAGGGTCTTGGCCCGGCTAAGCATATCAAAGGTTTCCTGAAATGCATCGCTTTGTAGTTCAAGCCGGTCGATTATATTTTGTATAGATTTATCCTGCATTTATGCTAAACTCTTTAGTGCGCTTTCAACTGTAGAATCCTTTTCTGCGTAATTAAAAAGACCCATTATAGTTAATGTTTTGTCTATGGCCGGTTCAAGATTTGTGAAAACCAGTTTGCCATCTTCTTCATTTAGTTTTTCAATAACCTCAATAAGGAAAGAAATACCAATTGAATTTACAACCTTACTTTTTTCAAGATTTATAACTACTTTTTTAATTCCTTTTTCAAAATGTCCTGAAAATTCAGTGGCAATTTTTTCACCGCCTTCATTATTTACGTACCCAGATGTATGCAAAACAAGAACATCGTTATGCAGCTCCGAGGTGAGTTTGAATTCAGCTTCCATTGTTACTCCTTTTATTGCAAATGTTTTGTAATTGTTATTTTTGTTCCATTCTCATCAGATTCCAATTGGAAATCATCAGACATGGATTCCATGAGTTTTAACCCCCAGCCTCTTTTGTGGCTTGTACCAAGCTTTTTCTTAATATCAGGCTTTTCAACATTTTCAGGCTTAAAACCCTTGCCGTAATCGCGCACAAAAATTATAAGCTTTTCCTGGTTTAGGGTAAACTCAACACGCACAACTGGGTTTTTTTGCCCGGAGTGTTCAAAGGCATTGATCACTGCTTCAGTAACCAACACGTGTGCTTCGCCGATTTTATCATCGGCAATTCCCATGTGTTTGGCCATTCGATCCATACCTTCAATGGCCACAAGCTCAATGTCAGGTATTTTGGGCAGGGTCATTTTCAGTTTAATGTTCTCGTCCATTAGCACCTCTTTTTATGAATTCAAAAAATATTAATATCGTTCTCTTTTTAATTAATGACAAGTAAAACAAGTTTTTATCCTTACGTCTTCATGCTGAAGAATGAAGCATCCCCACAGCAAAAACAATGGGATTCTTCACTCCACTGCATTTCTCTCAGAATGACTGTGGTTGCTGAGTTTTTCGAAGCACTACTTAACTTTAATAACCACAAAAGTTACATCATCATCTGGAGCTTCATCATTTACCCAGGATTTCCCATTGTTTTTCAAGCGTTCAATAATTTCTTCGGAACTATTTTCAGCTACTTCCAAAAATAGATCATGTATACGTTGATAACCAAATTGCTCACCATTATTATTTTGCAATTCCGGAAGGCCATCGCTCATTAGTAACAATGTATCTCCAACGTTTAAAGCTGTTTCTTTTATTTCGTATGGAAATTTTTCCATGGTACCAAGCGGCATTCCTTTAAACAGGTTCTCCTCAACCGTTTTTTTCTTTTTGCTGTAAACGTAGGCCGGCGGCATCCCGGCTGCTGAGAATGTAACTTTATTTCCTTGAAATTTTAACATGGTCAAACACATGGAAAGTTTGCCAAAATTCATCTTTTTTATGCAGCGTGTAAATTCATGAAAAGAAAACAAAATATCGGGATTAGGTGCATAGCTGTTAAAAAGCGACTTAGCTGCCGTGACCATTGTTCCGGCTTTCATTCCATGGCCTGTGGCATCGCCAATAACCACGGTAAGTGTGCCATCTAAGCCCACATGGAAATCGTAATAATCCCCTCCGACCTCAGTTGCAGTTTGCATATAAACTGCTATATCGAGATGGGGCAGTTGTGGTAATTCTTTGGGCAGCATGGAAAGCTGTAATTGGCGTGCTTCCTCCAGCTCTTTGGATTTGCGTTCATTTTCTGCTTCAGCAACCTGAGCTCGCAATTTAGCTTCTTTAATTTCAGATGCCGCACGTTCTTTAGCTAATAGACGTCGTCTTTGAAAACGGTCGAATACAAAAACCAATCCGGCAAAAAGTAAAATATAGAGTACATAAGCCCAGGATGAACGCCACCATGGATAATTAATTGTCACTTTTATTGAAGCGCCCTCCTCATTCCAGTAATTATTAAAGTTGGCCGCCTTAACACGAAAGTTGTAATTGCCCGGCGGAAGGTTTGGATAAATAGCGGTGCGTTGAGAACCAACATTACGCCAGTCACTTTCATAATTTTCCAACATATAAGCGTACTGGTTTCGCTCAGATTTGATAAAATGAATGGCCAGAAATTCAAAAGAAATATCATTTTGGTCGTGCCCTAAAGTTATCTCACTTGCATCATAAATGGATTTTTTAAGTGGGGCATCCGGGCCTGGTATTACAGATTTATTGGAAAGTTTAAAATCTGAAATAAATACTCTTGGGGGAGTTACATTCTCTTTTATATCTTCAGACTTGAACATGGTAAAACCACTGGCCCCACCAAACAGGAATTCACCTTTGGATGTTTTAAAAGCCGCGCCATCGACAAATTCGGTTGAGTGGACACCATCTTTAATGTTGAAGTTTAGGAACTGTTCTTTGTTAAGATCAAAGCGTGTTATGCCTGCATATGTACTTAACCATAAAAAGCCATTTTCTTCATCACCTAAAATGCCTTGAATGGAGTTTGTAGCCAAACCGTTTTTCCGTGTGTAAAAGTTGACAATGCCACTTTGTGGATCATACCTGTTTAATCCTCCAAACCAGGTCCCAATCCAGAGTATTCCACTTTTATCTATATAAAGGGAATTTATATCGTGATCACTGAGTGATTTATTTTTTTCATCACTAAAACCAATTCTTGAAAACCGGCCTGTTTGCTGTTCATATTTAAATAAACCCCGGTTGGTACCAATCCATATATTATTTTTATCACCAGTTAACCTGTATATCCTGTTGCTTTCGAAAGAGGTGCTTGGGAATGAATCGAAAGTAAAATGCTTTATGCTGTTGTTGCTTTGATTATATGAAAACAGACCGTCTTCCCTACCAAACCACAAGATTCCATTTTCATCTTCATAAAAATCATGAATGATATTTGATCCAAATTGCTGCATTACAGGTGCTTTGCTGAAACCATTATAATCCGAGTTAAGGTTAAAAAGGTGTCCACCTATGCCAATCCACAACCTTTTTTTACTGTCCTCAAAAGCCGAAGAAATATAACCACTTAAATTATTGTTGCCATTTATCGGAAACTTTGTAAAATTTTTATCTTTTCTGTTGAACCGGCTAATGAAATTTTGGTCTGATCCAATCCATATATTTTTTTTATGGTCTTCGGCAAAAAAAGTGGCCCAAGCGGGACCATAACTTTTTGGATCGCTGGGATTATTTGTATAGGCATGGAATTCAGTTCTTACAGGGTCATAACGGTTTAAGCCATTTTCCCAACCGCCGATCCAAATGGAGCCTGCAAAATCGCCGATAATAGAACTGGCAGCTACAAAACTAATACTTGCCGGATTATCTTTGTCCGGAAGAAGATATTGTACATTCTCTGTTTTGGGATTGAAATACATCAAACCGCTAGAGGTGGCCAACCATAAATTATCACTCTCGTCAAAAAACATACCACTAATATCAGAACTGCCGGTTTCGTTTTTTAAAGACTGGATAGGATATTGTTTAAACACCGTATCGATCGGATTAAAACTTTGTAGTCCATTTTCATGCGTCCCAAGCCAAAGAAGGCCTTTTTTATCTTCAAGAATTGAATTTACCCCAAAATTTTCTGTACTATTTGGGGCGCGGAAAAAATTTATTTTATGTGTGATTGGATTTAAGCGGCCTAAACCTCTATACCCTCCAAACCAAAATTCACCTTTTTTTGAAACAAGAAAGGTTAATATGTTTTGTGAATTAAAATTATCGCTGAATTCATATTTTTTAATCTCTTCTGATTCTTTGTCAAGATAAAACAATCCATCCTTGACAGTATCCCAGTTCAACAGGCCCACCCCAAGCCACATGTTTCCATCATTGTCTTCAGAAATAGCCGTAACTGTTAATCCATGGAAATAGCCACTGCCGCTATCAGGGGCAAAATCGCTCAAACTATAAAAGCGGAAACTATCGCTTTCACGAATATATTTGTTGAGACCTCCCAGGCCTCCAATCCATAAATCACCAACCCGGTCTTCATAAAAGGAGACAATGATATTTGATTGAATAGAAGCATCGTTTTCAATTTCCGGGTGATAGTTTTTATATTCATAACCGTCATATCTTGAAAGCCCGTTAAGGGTTCCAATCCAGATATAACCAAAACGATCCTGGAAAATATTAAAGACATTGTTAGAGGGTAGGCCGTCCTCAATTGAAAGATGTACAAAATTATTTTTTGGTGCCTGCGCAAAAAGAGGCATTAACAACAAAAAAAGGCTCACTATTATTTTTAAAAATTTTGCCATTAAAAATGGTTTCCTTAGAAAATCAGATTCTTCAATTTGTTCGGAATGACAGTTTTATTCCTTCGCCTTAATAACCACAAAGGTAACATCATCATCCGGGGCCTGGTTATTTGTCCAGGAAGCACCTTCATTTTTTAAATATTCTATTATCTTATTGGGTGTTTTTTTAGCAACATTTTCAAAACCATTATGTAAACGTTCATAGCCGTACATTTCATTTTTATCATTATGAAGTTCCGGCATTCCATCGCTCATAAGAAGCAGCACATCACCTTTTTGAAGTACCTTTTCAATCACATTATATTTGGAAACACTCATCGCACCAATTGGCATACCGTGTTCAGTAATTTCTTCCACAGATTCGGATTCTTTTCGATATAAAAAAACAGGTGGCATTCCGGCATTTATGAGTTTGATTTTGTTTTTATCTATGTTGAGCATTGAAAAGCCCATCATCATTCTTTTTAGCTTCATACTCTTAACGCCGCTATTGGCCGTTTCAAAAAAGGCATCAATATCCATCTTAGGCGAGTTTGTTGTAAAAATGGATTTCATTGATGAAACCATAATGCCGGCCTTCATTCCATGCCCGGTGGCATCACCAATTGCAATGTTTAGAGAAGCATCGTCTTTATTAGAAAAATCATAATAGTCGCCTCCAACCTCTGTGGCAGTTTGCATGTAAACTGCAATTTCGAGATTGGGAAATTTGGGTAGTTCCTTTGGAAGCATTGCAAGCTGCAGTTCACGCGCCTCTTCTAATTCCTGTGTTTTGCGTTCATTTTCTGCCTGGATAATTTTGTTTTGTTCCTCAGCATTTTGTAAATCGAGAAAACGGGTGTAGGTTTGCTGAAAGACTTTTCCAAAACGCAAGAGTATATTGTTCTCTTCGTCTGAATAAGGAATACCCGAGAAGTTTTCGATATATAGGCCAACATTTTCAATCAATACAGTCGAGATTGCAAGGCCTTCGCATCTAAGATAAAATTCCTTTGCTTCTTCCGGCAAATCAGGGATATGTTTAAAAAGCTTTTTATAAAAGCGGTTTTTTTGTTTAAAATTCAGGGTGTTTGCAAAGAAATCCTTTCCTTTTTCTTTTGCTTCATTAAAACTATTCCAATGTTCAGAATCAAAATATGGAATTGTGATTTCTGAGGGAGCTCCATTCTGATCAGCCAACCAAATATGCATATCTTCCCTGGCTTTATAATCCATAATAAACCCGGTATGTTCAATATGGATATTTAATTGAACGAATTGTTCATACACTACTTGAATTACCTCTTTGAGTTCTTCACTTTTTTGCATGGCCATTGTTTTAGATCGTACGCGTTCCAATGCAGCTTCAATCTGTGCTTCTTTAGCCTGTGCTTCTGCTTGCGAGATATCAATATAACGTTGATGAGATAGATTAAACACATTTCTGAAACGCTTAAGTATTTCTAGACTCTCATTATTTATTTCTTCAAAAGAAGAGATTCCCAAAGCGCCGGTTCCTATAGAATAACAGTAATAATATAGCGATGTTGCCTTTTCAAGTTCAGCATCGGGTAAATGATTGGCTTGCTTACGGTGATCGCGCCATTCATCGAGTTCCTTGCCAGTTACATTCCTGAAGAAAAAAGCATCCGTTGAACTACGAACATCATTAACAAATTGAGTGACGATCGGGTGACTTTCATAGAATACTTCGGTCACTCCACTAACTCCATAATCGGAGTATTCAAAATTGAAAAAGGAACCCTTTTCATCATTTAGAATATCGATTTGAGTATTCCTAATACTGTCAAAACCAAGTGCTTTTAGTTGAGTGAACAGGACTTTTCCAACTTCCAGTAGGTTGTCTGGTTTTCGCATAGCCATAGCAACAGCCCTGACTCTCTCAAGAGCCGTTTCAATCTGCGACTCACGAGTTTGTGCTTCTGACTTCTGCAGGTCAAGAAAACGAGTGTAGGTTTGCCCAAATACTTTCGCAAAGCGAACCAGGATTTGGATTTCTTCTTCATGTAATGGCTCAAGCGATATTACATTGAGAGAACCTTCGTCAAAAAAGAATGCTGAAATCGATTCTTGTTCATTATATGTTTTGGGTTCCGGGTATGAAAGACATGAAGATATTGTTTTGTAATATTCTTTTACTTCAGCGCCTACCCGCTGGCTAATAAAATAAGGTTTGTTTTCTCTCCAGGCTTTAACCATTGCATCAAAAACTGGGTGAGTTCCCAATGGAACAATGCCCAGGATTGTATTCTTGACTTTTCCTTTGATTTCAGAGCGTGACCAGACTTCTGCTGCACCTGTTTCACTATCAATTGTGCATATCCCAATACGCAGTGTTTTTATTCCCAACTTTTTTAACTGATCAAACATAACATCGGACGCATCAACTAATTCATCACTTATATGCATGGCCATGCTTCTGCTTCTTACGCGTTCGAGGGCTGTTTCAATCTGAGCTTCACGGGTTTGAGCTTCTGCCTTTTGTAAATCGAGGAATCGTGTATATGTTTGCTCAAAGACAACTGCAAAACGTTCTAAGAGTTGGATAGTTTCCACCTGTCTGGGCTCCGGGGCAGCAAATGAAAGAAGTCCTTTTGAAAAGAAAGCACAGCTAATAACGCGCCGTTTCTCAATTCCTTGCTTATCCTTAAAATCATTGTATTCTTTGTATTCTGTTATATCGTTTCTAAAATTGTTGTAAGCCTTTAATTCATCACCGGAAAGATCTATTACTAATGACTTATTCTGTTTTTTCCATGCTGTATAAATTTTATTTATTACGATTGGTTCATCAAACGGAGCACTAAACATTTGATCCATTTTATTGCCGCTTAATGTCAACCAAAGTTCAAGTTGTCTTTTGCTTTCGTCAATAATTCCAATTGTAAACTGCGATGGTGCTTCTCCTAATAGACCAAACTGCTGAAAGAGGAGATATGTGGTTTCTGAAAGTTCGTTACTGTGCTGCATAGCCATTGTTCTGCTACGAACTTTTTCAAGTGCTACTTCGATCTGTGCTTCCCGCGTCTGAGCTTCGGCTTGTTCAATATCAATATATCTTTTATAGGCCAACTCAAAAACATTTCGGAACCTTTTAAATATTTGCAAACCTTCTTCATTTAATGCTGAGTAAGTTGACATACCTAAAGCAACCGGACCAACCGAATGATAGTAGTAGTCTAATGAGGTTGCTTTTTTGAGATATGAATCTACAAATTGGTTAGTTCTACTTTGGTGAGCCAGCCACTCTTTGATTTCGGCCCCTTCAAAACGTGCTGAAAAAACTGCATTTGCACTTCTTAACATCTGCTTTGCAAACTCAGTCTGTTTAGGATGGGATTTATAATCCACTTCCGTGATAAAGGTTTTATCATGCAGCCGGTAATACTCAAAGTTTAAATATGTACCTTTTGCTTCATAAATAATGGCAGTTTGAATATTACGGATGTCTCTAATATTTAGTGATTCCAATTGTTCAGAAATACTTCGGCACACTTTCAGCATATCAGCGGATTCTTTCATGCCCATCGCAACTGTCCGCACTCGTTCCAGAGCAGCCTCTATTTCCAGCTCACGATTTTTTGACTCTAGTTCAACAGTTCTTCTTTTTACAGCGTCACGTAGTTCAAGATTTTCTCGACTAATTTTATCGAAGGCAATTTGTTCTCCCTCTTGGGTTTTTGAATCAGGAATTGAGCCATGCTGTTGAATAAATTTCCAACCATCATCTTCTTTTGTCAGTAAAGATGTCAACCGAAGTTTGGAATAGTAAGACCATTCATTTTCAAGTAAAATATAACCATCGCTGAGCTCGGTAAAATGAAGCTGTCCGTCAATCGGCAAAATTTTAATGTCTCTATTTCTTATTTCAAACTTTCCAGCTATCTGATCAGCTGAAGCTTTATAAAAATTCACCACATTTTCTTTGTTAAAAAAAATCTCCCCTTCAGTAGAGCCAACAACAGCGAAATTTTCATGTATATATGAAGCCATTGTTTTAATATCACCTTTTAGATAACTCTCCCAATAGGCATTATAAGCAGCCATCGCTTCTTTTTGTAATTCTTCAGATAGTTTCATTTACTTTACCTTTATAACTACAAAAGTTACATCATCATCGGGCGGCGCATCATTCACCCAGGTAGCGCCTTCATTCTTCAAATAACTGATAATTTCTTCAGGGGAATCTTCAGCAATGTCTTCAAAGACACTTCGGATGCGTTTATAACCATACATTTCACCGGCATCATTATTTAGCTCCGGCAGCCCATCGGACATAAGCAAAATGGTATCACCAGGTTTAAGAATTGTATCTTTTACTTCATATGGAAAATTTTTCATTGTACCCAAGGGCATTGCCTTGAACAGATGTTCTTCAACAACACGTGTATCGCAGCGGAAAATAAATGAAGGCGGCATTCCTGCTGAAGAAATTTGTATTTTATCGCCTTTGATTTTAAGCATAGTCAGGCACATGGAAAGCTTACCGAAGTTCATTTCTTTAATACAGCGAGTGAACTCCTGAAACGAAAATAATATATCAGGATTCGAGCCGTAACTTTTAAACAAAGATTTGGCTGTTGTAACCATGGTTCCGGCCTTCATGCCATGACCAGTGGCATCTCCAATTACGACTGTCAGTGTACCGTCTATTGAAACATTGAAATCATAATAATCGCCACCGACCTCTGTAGCTGTCTGCATATAAACAGCGATATCCAGGTTCGGCAATTGTGGCAGTTCTTTGGGCAGCATGGATAATTGTAATTGGCGTGCCTCTTCTAACTCTTCTGACTTTCTGCGGTTTTCAGCTTCTAAAAGTTTCTTATTTTCATTTTCTTGCCGTCTGTTCAGTTCAAATTGTCTTGCGCCTGTTAAACCACCCAAAATTAACCCGAGGTATAAAATGTATGCATACCATGTTTTCCACCATGGATTGGCAATATTTACAGGAACTACGAGATCTTCAGAGTTCCATATTCCGTTTCTATTAGCTGCCCGAAGGTGAAATTTATATAAACCAGGATCAAGATTTACATATTGTATTTCACGATTTTTAGAGTAAACCCAATCCGAGTCATATCCTTCTAAAAAATAGGCATATTTATTCTTGCCGGGGTTAGCGTAATGAAGAGCTATAAATTCGAAGAGGATTGTGTTCTCCTGATAGCTTAATTCAAGATTTAAATCACCTTGATCGGGTTTATTATAAGGTTTTCCATTTATTTCAAGGCCGGTAATATGGGTAAGCGGTGGTGTAGAGCTTTTGATTTCAGGCTTGAAAGCATACAGTCCATTTTGACCTCCAAAATAGAGGAAGCCCGAGTTGTCTATAGCTGATATAGGATAAAGAAAATTTGGATTATTCAAGCCGTCTTCAACATCATAATTAGAAAAACTAATCCTATTTTTTGAGTCTTTATGCATCAATGTAATACCTGCTTTTGTGCTCATCCAAAAAGTGCCATTTTCATATGGAATTATTGCTGCAATGTAATCTTCCGCTAATCCATCTGATTCACCGAAGACATCAAAATGGTCTGTTCGTAAATCAAAGCGGTTTAATCCCTCTGCAGTTGCTATCCAGAGAAACCCTTCATTATCTCTTTCTATGTCCCAGACAATATCATTACTTAAAGAATTAGAGTTTTTATCATGTTTATATGTTTTAATATTTTTGGAATAAATATTGTATTTTATAAATCCACCGTTATAAGTCCCGGCCCATACAATATCTTCATCAAAATGAGTTGAAATAAAAACTCCTTCAGGAATAACCAGCTCAAGTTCTTCATCGGAATTTAGTTTGTAAAGCCCGTTAGAGGTTCCAATCCATAAGTGGCCATTATTGTCCGTACTAAGATCAATGATTGCCTTATCCAACAGATTTATTGATTGGGTAGAATCCTGAAAATAATATTTGGACAAGTTTGTATATGGGTTCCACTTAAAAAGACCGTCATCCCAATGCGAAATCCAAAAAGAACCATCTTTATTTGCAGCTAATGAACCGCCATTTTCTAAAGCTAAATTATAACTTTTTACTTTTCCGGTGGTTTTGTTGTACGCGTTTATACCGAGGGAAGCGGATGAAAAAAATACTAAATCAGGATCCATTAAGGATTGGCTTACCCCTGCTACAAAAGATGGCCTTGAGATATTATAATTTTTGACTTTGGTATGAATAGGTATGAAGGATTGTTTGGTGGGTACATATTTATGAAGTCCCCGAAACCAGTCACTGATCCAAAGTATTCCAAATGAATCGAAATAAATATCTGTTGCCTGTTGATTTTCTGTTTTATAAAACAGAGGTTTCTCAGATAGGCCTGTAAATTTAACGGGGCTGTTTAGGTTTATGTGGACTACCCACATATTCCCTCGGGAATCCTCCAGCAATTCACCTTCATAGCCATTGTTTTCCGGATTCGGTATTTCATAATCTAAAAGATGAACAATTTTTTTTGTGTTTGGGAAATATTTAAAAACATCGGTATTGGTCATAATCCAGACATCATTTTTAGAATCGCAATAAATTCTAAAAATATTTATTGCGCGAGATACACCAGCTACTCTGAAATCAATTACTTCTTTTTGAAAAATTTTGGACTGTTCATTATACCAGAACAAACCCTCTCCAGTGGCAGCCCACAACTTGCCTTCACTGTCTTCTGAAAAATCGGAATAAACTTGCTGAGAGCTATCAATAGTATCTGCATTTTGATGTGGAATTTTCAAGAATTTATCGTTTTCTTTATCATACAAAAGAGCACCGAGGTGAGATGTACCGAACCAGATTCTATTTTTGAAGTCCACAAAAACTTCATACACATGAAACCAGGGTAATTTCGATATTTTTTTAAATTGCCTATCTAATGAATAATTGATAAACTTTTCCTGGCTAGTAATAAATTTTGAAATCCCAAAAGTTGTTGCAACCCAAATGTTGCCGGCGCTATCCTCGGCCAGGCTATAAATTGCATTGTTTACAAGACTTGTGGAATCGGATGCATCGTATTTATAAACTGTAAAGGTATGGCCGTCATATCGGTTTAATCCTCCATCCATTGTACCAATCCATAAATATCCATTGGAATCCTGAAAAAGACATTTGGCGCTAGTTGCAGAAAGACCTGAAAATGTAGAAATGTTTTCAAATTGCATTTCAAAATCTTGAGATGAAACACTATAATAAAAAAGGAAAACAAATAAAACGTATTTAATATATTTCATCGAAACCCTCTATTTTACTTTAATCACCACAAAAGTTACATCATCATCCGGGGCCTGATCGTCTGACCAGGATTTGCCCTCATTTTTTAAATAACTGATTATTTCTTCTGATGATTGCTCAGCCACTTCTTCAAAACCATTACGGATTTTTTTATAGCCGTACATTTCATCTTTGTCATTTGCCAGTTCGGGCAATCCATCGCTCATAAGTAAAATTGTGTCACCTGGTTTCAACGTCGTATCTTTTACTTCATATGGAAATTTCATCATTGTACCTAAGGGCATCCCTTGAAATACATGCTCTTCTACAACACGAGTATCCCTTCTGAAAATAAAAGAGGGTGGCATACCGGCAGTAGAAATCTGCATTTTGTCACCTTTAATTTTTAGCATGGTCAGGCACATCGATAATTTGCCAAAATTCATCTGTTTTATGCAGCGGGTAATTTCACTAAATGAAAAAAGGATATCGGGGTTTGGCGCATAGCTGTTAAAAAGTGATTTGGCTGTGGTTACCATTGTGCCGGCTTTCATACCGTGTCCGGTGGCATCGCCAATTACGACGGTTAATGTGCCATCAAGTCCTACATGGAAATCATAATAATCCCCGCCAACTTCTGTGGCGGTTTGCATGTACACGGCAATATCCAGGTTGGGCAACTGCGGTAATTCTTTTGGTAGCATTGAAAGTTGAAGCTCTCGTGCTTCCTCAAGTTCTTTAGTTTTGCGCTCATTTTCGATTTGCAACGCACGTTGTTCAGCCTGCATTGCTTTTGCTTGCAATTCTGCCGTTTCAGCCCGATGTTCCATGGCTTGTATTCTTAAACGCTCTTTGGATTTTGCTATAAGGCGTCGTCTCTGGATGCGATCTACACCAAAGACAATACCAATAAAGAAGAGGCCATAACCAATATAAGCCCATATTGTATGCCACCAAGGAGGTCGAATCGTAATTGAAATGCTTTTTCCGGTTTCATTCCAAATACCATCGCGGTTACTGCCTTTAAAAGAAAAAACATAATCACCGGGATCTAAGTTGGTATAAGTCGCCGTTCGCTTATTATCATAAATCCAATCCTCATCATAACCTTTTAAGAAATGAGCATACTGGTTTTTTGAAGGTTTTGAAAAGTGCAGGGCGGAGTAAGTAAAGGTCAGGTCATTCTTATCGTGTACTAATTCTATTTCGTTTATATCTGTTAAAGTTGTGTCCAATGGCATGTCACTTTTTTGTGATAACAAGGACACGTTGCCAACTCTTAAATCTGATAAATATAAAGCTGGCGGAGCCTCATTTTCTTTTGTACGACTGAAAATATTAAGTCCATGCTCACCACCAAAATAATAATTTCCGGCACTGCTCTTTAAGGCAACCTGGGCTATAAAATCTGTTCCACCAAGACCATCCTCTGCACCATAGTTTACAAAGGTTACCTGTTTTGTCGTTGGCGATGTAATCATTTTAGAAAGGCCATTACGGGTAGCTAACCAAAGGTTGCCGCTTTCGGCCGGTAAAATGGAAGCGATGTAATTTGTTGGCAAACCATGCTCTTCAGTATAAATTGTAAAATTCTCCGTTTCAGGATCGAAACGATTAAGCCCACCATTGGTTGCTAACCAAAGTATGCCATCAGCATTTTCATAAATAAACTGAACGCTATTATCACTTAGCACATTTTCTTTATCCTGTTCGGTTGCATAATATTTTATAGTTCTCTTTGCAGGATCTAAGCGTCCAAGCCCTCTGGTATCTGTGCCAACCCACACGATACCATCTTTATTTACATGAATGGAGCGAATGTTTCGCCCTTCGATAATAATCTGCTCATTGGCTTCATCAATCAGGCTTTGAAAATGATTTATTTCTTCAGGATCGTTCAGTTCGATAATTTGAATCCCCCATAAATCAAGATAAGTCGGGGCAGCCTGGTTCCATTTTCCAAAAGAGTGGCTCAAGTCGGACTTGAAATGTAGTGAATAATTCCCTGGTTTCAATTCCTGCATATCTATTTTAATTCTGTTCTTAACAGCTCCCCCCAGATGGAAAGTCTCACTACCATTCTTGCCACTCCAGATCTCCTGATCCTGAGCATCACTAATCCATCCCCAATCAGCTAATTCGATATCATTTGAACTACCTTCCCCTGTTGAGATAATTAGATATTTACGTGGTTTGGTAATTTTAAACTCAAAGGAGAGATTAGCATTATCAGTTGCTTCTTTTATCATTAACGGTTTTGATTCGGATTGTAATTTGTTTTTAACAAGATTAAACAATTCCTGTGGATAGACTTTATTTGTGTTATCACTGTAACGCTTTAAAGAGTTGTTTTTTGTATCTAAATAAATTAAACCTCCGGAGTTTGTACCAATCCAATAATTGTTCTTGGTATCTTTCTCCAAAACACGCACTAAATTATCCGGTAAACTAGTGGTTTTTGATGAGTCAAATTGGAATTGGTTTATTACATTGCCTTTATTGTCTATATGTAACAAACCATCACCCCAAAGGCCCAGCCAAAGGGTTCCATCATCATCTTCGCTTATTACCCGTACAGAACCACCGAATACATCATTGTTGAAAGATAAAGGAATCTTTTTAAATTGTTCTTTTTGCGGATCTAAAATATTAAGTCCTCCACCGCGCATTCCCACGTAGATTTGATTTGGTTTAATATGTGATTCGTACAATCCGAATATTTGACTGCTGCTTAAGCTGTTTGGATTATCAGGTTGGTGCTGAAAATGTTTAAAAGCAGTACGTTGGGGATCATGTTTTATTAAACCGTTTGCAATTGTACCCATCCACATTATTCCACTTTGATCAAAAAGCATAGAGGTTACTACAATGTTGGATACTCCATCTTTTGAAATAAATTGGCCCTCAAAAGAAATCTCTTCAAAATCATCAGAAATGCCATCAAACTTTAGTACACCTCGTATGTTGTTGGCAATCCAGACATTGCCCTGGCTATCTTGAATAATCTGGTTGAAATAAGCCCAAAAATTAAGGCTTTGTGTTTGGTATTTTACTAATGTTTTTATCTCCATTGTTTGCGGGTTAAGTTTATAAATACCGCTGCGGGATGTAATCCATAAAATACCTGTGGGATCATTAAAAATGCAGGAGATCTCATTTCCAAGTTTAGTGAAATCAGGATTGTTTTTATTGTTTTTAAATTGAGTTTGTTTAAAAAGTTGCTCTTCACCATCAAACATCATTAAACCATGTTCAAAAACACCGGCCCATAAACGACCTTGTTGATCAGATTCACTTGCAATAACCAATTTATCATCAGCCTCAAGAACACCCGTTTTTGTTTTGTATTTATGTAAAATCCAAGTGTCTTGCTCGCTATCAAAACTAAGCATACCCAGTCCGTTAGAACTAACCCAAAGTTTTTGATTTCCATCCATAGTAATGTTAAGTAAATTTCCGAAGGCATCTATTTTGTCCGGAAAGAGCTCTTCAAAATCATAATTCACAAAATTGTTTTCGGCACGATTGTATCTGGATACACCATTAGAGTTTGCTATCCAAATATTTCCTTGTGCATCTTCCAATAGACCATGCAACTCATTTGAGAGAATACTGTTTGGATTACCCGGGACATTTTTAAATGCTTTAAATGTATATCCATCATACATATTTAAGCCACCCGTGCTTGTGGCAATCCACAATAATCCGTATCGGTCCTGAAGCACATAATGTATGGTGCCATCAGAAAGGCCATCAGCTATTTTGAATTCTTCTATGTTAAGTGGTTGGCTTATGGCTGAATTGCAAACCAGGATTAAGATTAAGAATAATTTATTCAGCATATTTTCTCTCGTTAAGTATTTTTTGTTTTGAGGTAACTTGGAGGTTTCATTTTACTTTTATTACTACAAAAGTTACATCATCATCAGGAGCTTCGTCATTCACCCAAGCTGAACCCTCGTTTTTCAAAAAAGTAATAATATCTTCCGGGGCTTTTTCAGCGATGTCCTCAAATCCATTACGGATTTTTTTATAGCCGTACATTTCTTCTTTGTCATTTGCCAGTTCGGGCAATCCATCGCTCATAAGTAAAATTGTGTCACCGGGTTTCAACGTCGTATCTTTTATCTCATATGGAAATTTTTCCATAGTTCCAAGCGGCATTCCTTGAAATAAATGCTCTTCAACCACTTTGGTTTTTTGACGGAAAATAAAAGAGGGCGGCATACCGGCAGTAGAAATCTGCATTTTATCACCCTTAATTTTTAGCATGGTCAGGCACATCGATAATTTGCCAAAATTCATCTGTTTTATGCAGCGGGTAATTTCACTAAAGGAAAAAAGGATATCGGGGTTTGGCGCATAGCTGTTAAAAAGCGACTTGGCTGTTGTGACCATTGTACCGGCCTTCATGCCATGGCCTGTTGCATCGCCAATTACAACGGTTAATGTGCCATCAAGTCCTACATGGAAATCATAATAATCCCCACCGACTTCTGTAGCAGTTTGCATATAAACTGCAATATCCAGATTTGGTAATTGTGGTAATTCTTTTGGTAACATTGAAAGTTGAAGCTCTCGTGCTTCCTCAAGTTCTTTAGTTTTGCGCTCATTTTCTGCTTGTACAACCAAAGCCTTGGCTTCCACAGCCTGCGCTTTTAATTCTGCCGCTTCAGCTCTCAATTGAGATTCTTTTATTTCAGAATTCTTTTGCTGACGGGCTATTTCAAATCTTCTTATGCTAAATAATATTCCAAAAAACAGCACAACATAAATGAAATAAGCTACCCAGTTGTTATACCAGGGTGCCGCAATGTGAATGTTAATTTTTTTTGTTTCATCACTCCAAACGCCATCCCCATTTGATGCTCTTATATTAAATATATAATCCCCGGGGTCTAAATTTGTATATGACGCAAAACGTCTATCGCCGACCCGCCACTTTTCATCCACACCATCCATCTTGTACATTAAACGGTTTTTATCCGGACGTGAAAAATGAATGGAAGCAAATTCAAAAGAAAAATCGTTTTGGGTATGAGAAAGCGATAATTCAGATAGCTGCTCTAAATCTATATATCGATCTTCATTTTTTAAATTATGAATGCTTTTATTGGAGACAGTTATGTTTTGTAAGGAAATTTGCGGTTTTGTCCGGTTACTGCTGCCAGGATAAAACACATTGAACCCATCCAGCCCGGCAAAATAGAGTTTTCCGCTTTCATCTTTATGCGATGCCCGAACAATAAACTCATAGCCCTGTAAGCCATCTTTTACATCATAGTTAACGATAATTTGTGTTTCACCCTTTTCATCCAGTTCAATTTTTGAAATTCCTTTTATACTGCTTACCCATAAATTTCCGTCATCGTCCATTTCCAAAGCTTTAAAATAGGATGTGGGCAGGCCATCTTTTTCTCTAAATACATCAAATTTATTTTTAACGGGATCGTATTTGTTCAAACCATCCCGCGTCGCTATCCAGATATTTCCGTTTCGGTCTTCAATAATATCTTCTACTAAATTGTTGCTTAAGGCGTTGTTATTTGTAACATCGGTGGAATAATTTGTAATAGAAAAACTTGTGTCAATCTTAGATAAACCAAGCCTGGTTCCAACCCACATATTATTATTTGAATCTGCATAAAGCGTCCTTATTTCACGCCCGGTTAAAAAAGTCTTATTTCTTGAGCTCTGTAATATTTCATTGTAATGAGTGTACTCCTCATCACTTAGAGAAAATATTTGAGCGCCCCAGTAAGACGAATCCTGTGGAGGTTGATTGTTATAAGATTGAACAGAGTGGCTGTCATCTGATTTATAACGCAGCTTATACCTTCCCCCTTTTAAATCAAGTAACGCGATAGTTAATCTGTTCTTCTCTCCGCCCCCGGCATGAAATGTTTCATATAAATCTGTACCGCTCCATACTGTATCCCCGGCAGCAGACTCCAACCAGCCAAAATCAGCCATATTCCATTCAGGCAATCCTTCGCCTACCGAATAGATCAATACCTTGCGATCTGTTCTTAAAACAAATTCTTTACTTATATCCGCATAGTCGCCCACATTAATAATGGATGTTGTCGGTTGATTATTTTTCCTCAGGTCTTTTATTTTTGCAAGCAGCTGAGGGTCGTATTTTCTGTTTAAAAAAGATGGAATGCTAACGACGGTTTGACTGTTGTATTTTAATAAATTGAGTCCGCGGTGTGTACCAATCCAAAGATCTTTGTTTCTATCCGATACAAGCTTATATATCCCATCATTGGTAATAGTGCTGTTATCATAGTCTTTGTGCGTAAAGTTATTATATTTTGCGGAGTTTAAATTATAAGAATAAAGTCCATACCCGGCTGTTGCTATCCACAATACTCCATTCTTTTCGACAATGTTGGTGATCCTGGTTTGGTTAAGGTTGGATAGATTTGTGATTACGTTTTGGCCTAAAACGCTTGTTTTATTTTTCTTGTTAAAAAGGTAAATACCTTTCATTGTGCCTAGCCAAACCTGCTCTTTATAAACGTCGCTACCGGAAAAGGATAAAACGGACCTGTTGGTTGCTTCTTCTGCATCAAGTGATAATTTAAATGTTTCTATTGGTTTCCGGTCATAGTCATATTTGCGGACACCCCGCGTTGTACCGTACCATAATATTCCTGAAGCATCACTGTAAAAACCTGTATAATTATACTCCGAAGAAGGGGTTTTAAATTTTTCAAAAGATTGTTTTTTTGCATCAAAAAAATATAATCCGGCACGTCCAGTACCAACCCATATATTTTGGTTTTTGTCTATATGTAATCCTGTAATACTATTTTCCCAAAAATCGTTTGTAGTTTTTTTCCTAAACGGTGTGTGGTCATGACCTGTGTTATTTTTTAAATCTATTTTGAAGAAACCCTTTTGAGTTGCTAAAAGAAGATTGTCTTCTTGATCAATGGCAATCTCAAAATAGCGGCAATTTTGTAATTTGTCCTGAAAGTTATCTTTTAATGGGAGTTGCACAAACAAGGAAGCGTCGTAGTCAAATTTCAAAATACCAAAAGTTTGCGATCCTGTATATAAATTTCCTGCACTACTTTCGATTGTAGCATCTGCAGCGTTAATAAAAGTGTGTACACTGTTGTCGAGACGTATCACGTCAAATCGAATAAACTTTTCGTTTTCTCTATCAAACTGCAAAGTGCCTTCTTCGGTTGATACCCAAAAGTTACCTTTACTGTCTTCATTTAAACCAATCATCTCATTAGTTTCAGTAACAGTATTTGTAGAATCGTAGTATGTAGTAAATGTGCTGTTAGCTCTGTTATATTTGGCCAATCCATCCCCGGTGGAAATCCATAAAGTCCCCTGTTTATCTTCAAATAACCTGTACAAACTATTTGATGGTAAACTTGTGGAATCTCCGGGAACAGACTTAAAACTTTTAATTTTATAACCGTCATACATATTTAGGCCATCGGTAGTAGCAAACCAGATATAGCCGTATTTGTCTTGCACAATATCTCTGATATTATTGCTTGAAAGGCCATCCCTAATAGTGATTGATTCTGTTGTAAAATTTGTTTGGGAAAAAGCTGGGTTGGCTATTACCAAAATATATACAAATAAATTGGTTAGAATTATTTTTGTTTTTTTCATAGCACATTCCTGGTTGCGGATATTTTTTTGTTTACAATTCTCCTGTCATCCTGAACGCTAATGAAGAAGCCATTCTATCGAAGCATTGGGATTGTCATTCTGAGGAATCGAAACATCCCACATGGATAACAATGGGGTTCTTCACATCACTTTGCTTCGAGGAGCCCTTTGGATAGAATGACAGGTTATTGTTTTTTTGTACTGTATTGACTATATCAATGCATGAACTGACAATGTCAGCCCAAGTCTCATGATGACGATTATTTCACCTTTATTACCACAAAAGTAACATCATCGTCAGGGGCTTCATGGTTCACCCAATCTGAACCCTCGTTTTTCAAATATGTAATAATTTCCTCAGGAGCTTTATCTGCCACATCTTCAAAACCATTACGGATTTTTTTATAACCGTACATCTCCTCTTTTTCATTTGCCAATTCTGGTAAACCGTCACTCATTAGCAAAATTGTATCGCCCGGTTTTAATGTGGTGTCTTTCAATTCATATGGAAATTTTTCCATTGTGCCCAAGGGCATTCCCTGAAACATGTGTTCTTCTACAATTTTTGTGTCACCCCGGAAAATAAAGGAGGGCGGCATCCCTGCTGTAGAAATCTCCATTTTATCGCCCTTTATTTTCAACATGGTCAGACACATAGACATCTTGCCCATATTAAGTTTTTTTATGCAGCGGGTAATTTCACTGAATGAGTATAATATATCCGGATTAGGGGCGTAACTGTTAAATAGAGACTTTGCTGCTGTAACCATTGTTCCGGCCTTCATACCATGCCCGGTTGCGTCACCAATCACAACAGTGAGTGTGCCGTCAAGGGCTACATGAAAATCATAATAATCACCGCCGACTTCAGTAGCAGTTTGCATATAAACGGCAATATCCAGATTAGGTAATTGGGGTAGCTCTTTCGGAAGCATGGAAAGCTGAAGCGACCGGGCTTCTTCTAATTCCAGGCTTTTGCGTTTATTTTCAGCTTCGAGGAGTGCCAGTTCTGTTTTATGTTTTTCTTGAGCTTTTACGCGGGCCCGTTGAATTCGGTCTATTCCAATAGCGGCTAATATTAACATAATAATATAGCAAAGGTAAGCCCAATAAGTTCTCCACCAAGGTGGTAAAATTGTCAATTTGAGAGATGTACCAGCCTCATTCCAAAGCCCGTCGCTGTTAGAGCCTTTTACGTGGAATACATATTCTCCGTGATCGAGATTGGTGTATGTGGCAATTCTAATATTATCAACATTGCGCCATTCATCTTCATAATTTTCTAATTTAAAGGCGTATTTATTTCTGCTTGCATTTGCATAATGAAGCCCGACATATTCAAACGAAATATCATTTTGCCAATAAGAGAGAATAACTTCTTTTGTATTTGATATCTGCTTTTTTAACGGAGAGTTTTCTTGGTCTGGCTTAACAGATTCGTTAAAGATTTTTAAATCAGTTATGACTATTTCGGGTTTGGAGTTGTTATCAACAACCTGCGATGGGAAAAAAGAGTTAAAACCATCAATGCCGCCAAAGAACATTTCACCCTCATCACTTTTATAAAGGGCGCCGCCGTTAAACTCTTCACCTTGCAGGCCATCATCCAGTGAATAATTTCTAAATTGAAATGTGCTGGGATTAAATTTACTGATACCATTGTTTGTGGACATCCACAAATTTCCCTGCTCATCCGGCAAAACGCCATAAACGGAATTATTAGGAATATCACTATTGCTCTCTGTGAATCTTAAAAACTTTCCTGTTTTTGGATCGAATCTATTTAACCCCCCACCGTAAGTTGAAATCCAAATGTAGCCTTTTTCATCTTCATAAAAATGCATTATATTGTCATGGCTTAATGAGTTTGGATTCTTTTGATCGTGGGTAAAATAACGGAATTCTTCCGTTTCAAGATTTAATATATTAATGCCGTGTGTCGAGCCCGTCCAAATCTCATTCGGGAACGATTTTGAATACCAAATAACACGAACAAAATTATCATTATTGTTAAAACTGTTTTCGATTTCAGGATCATATGTATAGTTCTTAAATGTATAATCATTTTTGTTGAACCTGACCAAACCGCCGCCATTTGAGCCATACCAAAGATAACCCGGCATTTTTTCGATCTCAATAATGTTGTAGTTAACAGAATTAACATTTATAAATGTATTAGACAGGTCAACGTCAATTTGACTAGGATCTAAATAGAAGCGTTTAAAGGATTTCGTACTTAGATCAAAACGATTTAAACCGGAATTGGTCCCGATCCACAAATACTTTCCATCATCATAAATGCACTTACTAAAATTTGAACTGACAGAATGCGGGTTATTAGGGTCGCTTAGAAATTGATCATATTTACCTTTTTTTCTATCGTAGGTAATTACGCCTCCTGCAGCGGAAGCTATATATACTATATCATTTTTTAAATAGAAACCTCGTGCAGCATCAATTCTACTTTTGGACTGGATGAAATCACTCGGCTTGAACACATGAAATTTTGTAACGGTATCATCATATTTATTTATGCCGTTTAAATCGGTTCCAACCCAGAGGACATCTGTTTTATCTTTATATAGCTTTAAAATATCATTTCCACTGAGGCTGTTTTCATTTTCAGGATCACGCCTGTATTGCTGTAAGGTCTTTTTTTCAGGATTGATTTTTATGACACCAAAACCATTGCCAAATGAAACGTCCACACCATTTTCAAGATTAAACCCACCTAACCATAATGTGCCGTTTTTATCAGATTCAATAGCAGAAATCAATATTTCGTTAGTTGTTAGGCTACCAATTTTTAGGGGATAAGGTTCCAGTGTTTTTTCCGGTTGATCGAAATAAAACAAGCCTTCATTTGCTGTTCCAATCCAAATTGTGCCGTTTATATCTTCCTCAATAGTAGTTGCACCTGTTCTAAAAAAGTCGTTATTAATTTTTATTGGAATTAATTTTGGAATGCCGTTTTGATGATATTCGACCCTGAACAAGTGGAGTTTTCCAATACCCCCGACCCAAAGCCTACCTTCATTGTCCTGGTGTATAAAACTGAGGAATGTTGTATTAAACTGATATCCCTGAGGTAAAAGGTTTTCCATATGATAGAATACCTTGTTTGAGGAGTCGAAATAATCAAAACCCTTATCTGATGTTGCAATCCAAAGGTTACCTTTAGTATCCTCACTGATATCAAAAACATTGTTACTGGCGATGGTTTTTGGATCGATATGATTGTTTTTTAAATGGGAGAATGTTTCATTATTATAATTATAGCGGCTAAGGCCCCCAAACCTACCTCCCATCCATAGATCACCACTTTTTGATAAAAATAGTGTTTCAATAAAACCATTGTTCATTGATGTACTGTCATTAGGATCATTTTTATACACTTTAAAATTATAACCATCATATCTGTTCAGGCCGTCCTCTGTAGCAATCCAAATAAAGCCATGGTTATCCTGAACAATATCAAACACCCGGTTTTGAGACAGGCCGTCTCTGGTTGACAGGCGGTCAAAGTTTACGGGCTTGTCCTGAGCAAATAAAATTTGCGAAAATGGTAGAATTAATGTTATCAACAAAATGCATGATTTCTTCATGATTGCCTTTGCAAAAGTTTAGGATTAATTTTTTACTTTGATAACCACAAAAGTAACATCATCGTCAGGGGCTTCATGGTTCACCCAGTCGGAACCTTCGTTTTTTAAATATGTAATAATTTCTTCAGGTGATTTTTCAGCAATATCCTCAAAACCATTGCGGATCTTTTTGTAGCCATACATATCGCCACTGTTATTACTTAACTCGGGAAGACCATCACTCATTAGCAAGATAGTATCGCCGGCTTTAAGAGTTGTGTCCTTTACTTCATAGGGAAATTTCTCCATTGTACCCAACGGCATAGCTTTAAAAAGATGCTCTTCAACTACTTTTGTATCACCCCGAAAAATAAAAGAAGGCGGCATTCCGGCAGTGGAGATTTGCATTTTGTCGCCTTTAATTTTAAGCATTGTAAGGCACATGGAAAGTTTGCCAAAATTCATTTGTTTTATACAGCGGGTGATTTCCTGAAAAGAAAATAAAATATCCGGGTTTGGGGCATAGCTGTTAAACAGTGATTTTGCCGTTGTAACCATAGTACCGGCCTTCATACCATGGCCGGTTGCATCGCCAATGACGACTGTTAAAGTGCCATCCAATGAAACATGGAAATCATAATAATCACCGCCAACCTCGGTGGCTGTTTGCATATAAACAGCAATATCCAGATTTGGTAATTGTGGCAGCTCCTTGGGTAACATAGAAAGCTGAAGTTGACGTGCTTCTTCCAGTTCTTTGGATTTGCGTTCGTTTTCTGCTTGTACTGCACGTGCCTGTAATTCTGCTGATTCTGCCCGGTGTTCAGCAGCTTGGATTTTCATGCGCTCCCTGGTTTTAATTATCATTCTTCTTCGTTGGATTCGATCTATCGCAAAAATAATTCCAAGAAAAAGAAACACATACCCGCCATAAGCCCAATAAGTGCGCCACCATGGGGGATGAATTGTAATATTAACAGAAGCGCCTTTTTCATTCCAGACGCCATCACTGTTGGCGGCTTTTACCTGGAAGGTATATTTTCCCGGATCAAGATTTGTGTACGGTGCAAAACGGCGGGTGCCATCAATCCAGTCTTTATCAAATCCTTCCATTTTAAATAAGTACAGATTTTTCTCCGGTCGTGAATAGTGCAGGGCAGTAAATTCAAAAGAGAAAACATTTTGATCATGTGAAAGCTCAAGGGATTCTGTTTCACTGATATGTTTTTGTAAAGGCGAATCTTTCCCCGGTAAAACAGATTGGTTAAAAATCTGAAAATCCGAAATTAAAGTATGTGGAGGCTGTGGGTTGTTTTTGCCTGGTTTAAAAGAAACAAAACCGCTTCTTCCTCCAAAAAACATGCTGCCATTTGTGGTACGAGTTTTAGACCCAATATAGTATTGATCAAACTTCACACCATCCTGAACACCATAATTGATAAAAGTTAAACTTTCATCATTTGGATCAAACTTAGTTATACCATTCCCTGTGGCCATCCAAATTTTACCTGATTCATCTTCAAGGAAATTTATTATGGCATTATTTGGTAACCCGTCTTTTGTTGTCCAGGATTTAAAAGAATTAGTGGCAGCATCAAACTTATTTAATCCACTTTGAGTACCAATCCATAGAGAACCATAATTATCTTCATGGAGTGAGAAAGCAATATTGTTACTCAGACTGTTAGTTTCGGATGAACTTCTATAATTAGTAAAGTTACCACTTTTTCGATCGAGCTTACTCAGGCCGCCGTCTTGGGTTGCAACCCAAAGCATTCCATAACCATCTTCTATTATACTTGAAATGTTACTTCCTGCGATTGAGTTTGGCTTTTCATTTTTATTAATATTTTGAGAGATGATCCTTTTTTCTTCATTATTTATTTCAAAGACCTGTATCCCCCACATCGAAGCATTTATTGGTTCGGCAACGTTCCAATTTGAATAAGAATGGCCAATATCAGAAACATACCGCAAATTGTATTGCCCGCTTTCCAACTCCAGTAATTTTAGATGTAATCTGTTTTTTGCACCACCGCCGGCATGCTTACTTTCATCAAAGTCCATTATCCAGATTTTTTTCCCATCTGAATCCTCAAGCCAGCCATGATCATACATGTCATCCTGACCTTCACCCATCGCCGCAATAAGTACAGATGTTTTTTGAGATATTGTAAATGATTGAGTATGATCTGCTGACTCACCCACTTTAAGGATGGATTGCAAAGGTTTTTTAGTTGAATGCAGTGTTAATAATAATTTGCGAATTGGTGCGACATATGTTGTATCCTGAAGGAGATAGCGTGTAAAAATTTCTTTTTTGCGATCAAACTTGTTTAAACCGCTGGCAGTGGCAAGCCATAACATACCATCACGCGTTTCATATATCTGGCGTATAGTATTACTGCTAAGGCTGTTTGGGTTACCAGATTGATAACTATAATTTTCAAATTTTTTATTTTTCAGATCATAACGATCAAGCCCTTTTCCGGCGACTCCAACCCACAGAATTTCCCCATTATCATCCGGGTCTTGATATAAACTTCGTATGCTGTCTCCACTAAGACTGTTTAAGTTGCCGGGGTTATGTTTTATGTATGTAAACGAATTGTTTGTGGCGTCAAGGCGATTAATTCCCCCACCATAAGTTCCAATCCACAATACTTCATCATCTTTTGTAGATTCAAGTAAAGCATAAACATCGTTTTCATTTAAGCTGTTTTTAGCAGCGGGAATATGTGCATAATTACGAAATGGAACACGTCCCGGATCAATTTTATCCAGGCCGCCTGCAGTTGCAATCCATAATACACCTGTACGATCTTGGAAAATATCAAAAACAAAATCACTGCTAAGTGTACTTTGGTCATGCACATCCGATTTGAAGGCGAAGAAAGTATTTGTATTAAGGTCATATTTATTTAACCCATTTCGGGTGCCCACCCAAAAAGTATTGGTTTCATTTTTATCTTCAATCACAGCCCAGGTGCCAAAACCGCTAATACTTTCTGGGTTAGTTGGGTCGGGAGTAAAAAGAACATATTCATCATTCTCTAGGTTCAGACGGATTAGGCCATCTTTTTCAGTACCAGCCCAGATATATCCTTTGCTATCAGGATACACTTCCCATACTTGTCCCGAAAACAATTCTTTAGGAAGGTTTACATTTTTAAATGTATTATTTGATGTGTTAAAAGAGCTTATTCCACGATCAATTGAAAACCACAAGGTATTTTTATCTTTATAATCGTTGGCCAGCCAAATTACTATATTGCTATTTCCAATGGGTGCATCCGGATCTGGTAAAAAATGCGTGAATTGTTTTGTCGTTATATCAAATTTAGTAAGTCCGTTGAAAACCGTACCCATCCATAAAACATTTTCTTCCAACTGAGTGATGGAGAAAACGGCAGCTACCCAGCGGATCGCTTGTTCAGGTATGTTCGGCATTGCCTCATAAATAAAATTTTTAAATGTTTCTGTTTCTCTAACAAAAAGACTAAGCCCACCTTCTGAGCCAATCCAAATATTTCCTGTACGATCTTCGTAAATAGACCAGATAGTATTACTAATTATGGAAGTGGTATCCTGCGGATCATTGCGAAATGTTTTAAATGAATATCCATCATATCTATTAAGCCCATCTGCTGTTGCGACCCAAATAAACCCTTTGCTGTCCTGAAATACTCTCTGCGCCGTGTTGTTTGAGAGCCCATGTGATGTGTTGAGTCGTTCAAAAACAACATCAGTATTTTGTGCAAAAAGGTTGTTGGTAATCCAAAGCAAAGCAAAACAAAAAAGTATTTGGGGAAATTTTCCTAGGTTCATTATAGAACTCCCTTTATTTATCAAAATGTGAAAATAGAAATAGGCACTATAATGCCGTTATTCTAGAATAAAAATTATTTTTGGTTGGTCAGGTGTATAAATATGAAAATATATGGAATGTTTAATTATCTCGAAACGAAAAAAAAATAATATAAATTCCAGAAAACAGGATTATTATTTAAAGCTTATAGTTAAAACTGTTTTTTGGAAACATCCAATTTGTGGTTGAAGTATTTTTAGTCTATTCCTAAAAGGCAAGGTTTGCGGTAAAGCGTTGAACAGCATCAAGATCATTAAAATCAGCGTAGGCATAAATGCTGAATTTTAAACCTATGAGCGGCATTTCATAATATAGCCTACTAAGATTAAGCTTTGCATAGTGTTAAAATAATTCAAGGATATACTTTTAAGAGTTGAAAAATATCATTTTCTGGTATGCAAATGTCAATAACAAATATCGGAAGGTAAAAAAGGGGAATTTTAAAAAACAGGAAATTCTGCGAAATAAACATCCTGCTTTTTATTGATTAAGTTTAGCTACTTTGAAGGTTTGGTTGTTTTCTCAAAATAGCAGCTGCAATTAATGATATTAATAACCCAACAGGAAATATTTCCAGAAATGTAACTCCAATCTGAATAAATGGGTTTTTATACAGTTCTTTAAAGTCTTCCATTTGTGTTATTTGTTCAGCAATTTCTTCTTCACTTTGGTCGCTGTTTTTAAGATCCTCTATAGTTTGTTCATAAAAAGTTTCCATAAAATCTGTGTCGGCAGTATGTAAATAAGCCATCCATCCGGTTGTATAAATTATCGATGCAACCAGGGTTATAAAAAGTCCGTTTTTAAATCCTGAAGCAAGTGTAATTTCCCCGGAACCATTGCTGTCCCTTTGGCTCTTAATTCCAACATATATGGTTGGTGCCAATGCTAAAATCATTGTCAGATAACCAAGTGTTTCAGCAATTTCAAAACTAATTTCATTACCCATAAATGGCATTGTTATATACATTAACAATACTAAAATTGCACCAGAAATCCCGCCGAGTTTTAATAAATTCTTGTTCATCTGTTTTCCTTTCATTAAAATTTACTATTTACACATGTTGGTCAAATAATATAGCGTTTCCATCAGGATCTACAACAGAAAAACTTGATGGCCCTGTTTCTCCGCTAAT
Source organism: Calditrichota bacterium (assembly GCA_013112635.1). Lineage (NCBI taxonomy): Bacteria > Pseudomonadati > Calditrichota > Calditrichota bacterium. The sequence goes on from JABFGF010000003.1 coordinate 262,239, forward strand.
TGATTCTTGAGCAATCTCAATTCCTTCTGATTTCAATTTATTGTGGATTTCCCTAACATCAGTAAAGCTTTCAAGCTTCTTTGCGTTTTGGTCCCAACCCGGGTTAAATGTAAAAATGTTGGACTCAAACATATCTTGAAACAATCCGATGTTATGATCTCCATTTTTCATGATAAGCCAGTTTTGTGATTGATCACCACCAAAGACTGAAAAACCCAATTTTTGATAAAACTGTTTTGATTTTTCGATATCCTTTACTGCAAGACTTATTGAAAATGTTCCCAATTTCATTATATGCTCCTCCTGTTTAATTTTTGCATTAATTAATTGTTATTAAATTGTTGGGATAAAACCCTGTGTATTGTTGATGGCACAAATAAACAAAATATCCTGGATACGGTGCATCATCCAAAAGTACTATTTTTAATAAATCATACTAAAAGGTGATGATGGAAATAATAGTTTTAACTTACAAAAGGAGATTTAATTCCTGTGCTTTTTGGACAGCCTGGGTACGGCGATCGACATTTAGCTTTGAATAGAGGTTTGATATATGGGTTTTGATTGTGTTTAGAGAAACATAAAGAGTGTCAGCAATTTCCTGGTTAGAAAGCCCCCTGGACATATGTTGAAGAACTTCCAACTCACGCTTGCTTATGCCAATTTTTTTTATAGCATCCTGATCAATTTCTAATGGTTTCGTTTTATAAATAACTTCCTTTTTACGGCTGATTAGTTTGTGGCCAAGCCAAAGACCAAACATTGTAAAAAAGAGGGCAATAACGGCGATATATATTTCTTGCGAAAGGTCCCGAATAAAAAAGCGGTATTCCAAAACACGCAATAAAATTAATAATACAGCCAAAAATGAACCGTAAATAATTGCAGATTTTTTCATTTAACAAGTCAGATATTTTCTTTGGAGAGCCTGGAGTGAATTTCATTAACTTGCATCAGTGCAGCGCTTCCATACCATGGATGCATTTCCATCACTAACCTACCTGCTTTAATTGCAGGATCTGTTTTTGTTAACTCAATTGCTTCATCAATCGAGGAAACATTAAAAATGTATATACCTCTAAGTTCTCCATCATCCATAAATGGTCCGGCCAATGAAAGTTTTCCTTCATTTGCAAGACGGGAAATATTATCAAGGTGTGCTCTTTGTAGTTCTCTTGCCTGAGTAGAGTCCTGGTTACGATTTGGTCCTCTTTTTAAAAAGGCCATCACATATTGGCGCATACCATATTTGTCCGCACCTAGTTTTTGGGCAAGCGTTGAATCATATCCGGAAGTTTGAGTATTTGATTGGGCTTGAGATTGAGGAGATTTGCTTACACAGCTGGCAAAAATTACTATGATTAGTATAAAAAATAATGGGCGCATTGTAACCTCATTTTAGAAATAGCTCATTTAATTGAAAACCACTCAAATATATAAAAGCCAATTTAAAAACAAAATTTACTAAAAATTTGAGAGGATTCTCTGCGCCCAAATATTTACCATCTGCGAGGAACGTTTTCAACAACCCTGAATGTATCACGGGCAATTAGCAGTTCTTCATTTGTTGGGAAAACAAAAGCTTTTAGTTTACTGTCCTTCGTTGTTATTTCTCCGGATTTTCCACCGGAAAGAGCATTGTTTTTCTTTTTATCTAGTATCAGCCCAATTGAGTCTAAGCCTTTACAAACCCTCTCGCGTATAATCGGTGAATTCTCACCAATACCGCCGGTAAAAATAATTGCTTCGGCTTTACCGCCCATTTCAACAAAATAACTACCTATATATTTTCGGACTCTTTTGCAAAAAATATCAATTGCCAAAGTTGCTCGCCGGTCGCCACTTTCTGCTTCTTCTTCCAACAATTCTCTCATGTCGTGGGTTAAACCGGATATACCCAGTAAGCCGGACCGTTTATTTAGCATTGTATCGAATTCGGCGTAAGTAAGTCCTTCTTTGTGGTAAAGGTATTCTAAAATCGAAACATCTATATCACCAGAGCGTGTTCCCATTAAAAGCCCTTCCAATGGTGTGAAACCCATTGAAGTATCCACAGATTCGCCATCTAAAATAGAACAGGCAGAGGCGCCATTGCCAAGATGAAGTGAAATAATGTTAACTTTTTCGCTTGAAACATTTATTTCCTGGCGGTACTTGTATGCAACGTAGCGATGTGACGTGCCATGAAATCCATAACGCCTTATTTTATAGCGGCGGTATAATGGATAGGGCAAGCCATAAAGATACGAGGTGTCTGGCATGGTTGAATGAAAAGCTGTATCAAATACGGCAACCTGCGGGATTGTTTTACTAAGAATTTCAGTAGCTGCTCTAATTCCCTTAATATTGGCTGGGTTATGCAAAGGAGCCAACTCGATATAATCCTCAATGCCATGTATTATTTCATTATCAATTTTTACAGATTTACTAAATTTTTCACCACCATGTACAATTCTATGTCCAACAGCATGAATATCGTCATAAGACTTTATCTGTTCAATTTTTGAATCAGCAGAAATTATCCAGCGCATAATAATTCCGATAGCATCGCGGTGGTTACGAACAGGTGCATCCATCCGGACTTTAGGCTGTCCTTCAACCTGCATTGTAATGAGCGAGTGGCTGCCAATACGTTCTAAAATACCACGGGCAATACGTTTATCTTTACTTTTTTCGATCTGTTCAAGACTTGTTTCAATAAGTTGGAATTTTACAGAAGATGATCCGCAATTCAGTACTAAAATATTCATCATTTACCACACTTTTTTTAATTTTTTTTGATTGACTATAGTATCGTGCAAATTTACGAAAATAGAATTAAAAAAGAGTAAAATAATTGGGTTTTAAACAAAAAAAAGCATTTTTATAAAGATCTTTTCGTGTTTAAGAATGGAAAGCCTTTTGGCTAGCATTATTATTATTTGTGTAGGAAAATAATGGGATAAAAAATGAGGCAGAAGATACCCTGATTTACGTTGATAAATAATGGATTCTAATGAGGGGTTCTTAAAAAGATTGTATAATTTATCAAAATTTTTATGGCCAGGCTTTGTTTTTAATATACTCTACTGATTCTGTAATTAGCTTTTTTAAAATATCCAAATCAATATCAGCCAGCTTTTTGATATACAGGCATGATTTGCCTGTAGTATATTTCCCCAATTTATTCATCAGGTTTTCATAATTATCAAAACCGGCCATTATGTACAAAGTTATGTTCTGTTTGCGCGGAGAAAATCCTGCAAGCATAAAATCACCTTCACGTCCACTTGCATATTTAAAATGATAACTACCAAAACCTACAATGCTTGGCCCCCACATTTTGGCTTCTTCCCCGGTTATGGTTTTCATTATTTTCATAAGCGCATAACAATCTTCACGCTTCACAGGGTTTTCAACCTGGTTTAAAAAATCATTAACACTATTGTTGTTTTGAACGGTTTTTACTTCTGCCATAAACTGACCTTAGTTAATTAGCTTCCTGAATTTCCTTTTTTGGATTTTCTAAAATTGGCGGCTGCGCAATTTCACTGTATATGGCTGTATTGCCTTTAAATATCTTCACCCAAAGAATTGTTAATAAAGTTCCTGTTGCAATGGCACAAACCCCTATAAGGCCTGCTTCCGGACCAAAGGCTCCACCAGTCCAAAGTTCGGGGCCTTTTTGTACAATTATTATTGCCTTTGAATTTCCAACACTTGACATACCACTAACAGGAAAACCAAATATATTCCCCTGGAAAAAATTCCAGGTAATATGAACACCAATCGGCAACGCCAGTCTTCCTGTTAAAACAAATCCCGCCCCTAAAAAAATTCCGGCAGCAGCTATATTAATACCAGCAACCAAAGTAGCATTTGGGTTACTCAAATGCCCGGCACCAAACAGTAATGAAGTGAAAAACCAACTGATTAAAATGGCCCCAGTTGCACCGGTAAATTTGAAGTTTAAACCTTCAGATAAATTTGTTAACAGATAACCACGGATGAGAAGTTCCTCATTAATGCCAACACTAATAAAAAGAAATAAATAGATCAGTACGCCTGTAACCGGGAAATTTAATGTTTCCATAGAAAAACTATTTTGAGAAATAGTAATCCAGCCCATTGAATATTCAATCAAAAAAATTGAAGCTATTAAAATGATTCCTAAAACCAATCCAAAGGAGAATTCGACCCACCAGTTTCTGTTTAACTGCAACCCGATATTGGACATATTTCTTTTATCAACAAAACGTGAAATAATCCAAATGCTTAACACGGTAAGAATTAACCCGGATATTGCCCTAATTATTATATGCTCAAGGGTTGAATCTGCAGGGTTTTGCGGCCGAGGAAAAATATTTCGCAGTGGGATTGATATAAAAGACATTGTTACAAATAATAAAAAAATTCGAAATCCGCTTCTAATTCTTCGCTCATTATTATTCCAGAATATATTTTGAATAAATTCCATTTCGTTTCTCCATTAGTGATCAAATAAAAGAGCATATTTTATCAATGATAAAAATAATCAATCTCACAGTTTTTGTCCATAATTATGATAGCAAGCTGTGCCGAATTCGATCTTACCTAAGATTGAAGTTTATTAAACCGAATATGCAGGCATACATCTTTATTATACTAAGAACTTTGTAGTGCCAGTTTAGGCTGGAACAGCTACATTAGATAACTAAAGAGCAAATGTGCAAAAAAAGATTCGAAAAATAATAAACACGATTTGGTCAGCGTTACTCAATATTCATGTAAATGAGTATCAATCCATTGATCTAAAAATTGAAATTAATAAGCTTAATGCTGCTATATTTCTCATTTTTTTAGTTTCTTTACTAAATCTCAAAGACGCATTACAATTCGATAATGAACTTTTTTTGGTTATAAAATTAACCAGCAGCCTTTTTTATTTAGTCTTTTTGATGCTTAAACGGGTTCGCTATATTGTGTTAATGAAGACCATGTTATATTTCACCGTTTGTTTTAATATTTTTGTCGCTTCTTTAGCATTTGGTCAGGACGCTAATTATCAAATTTTTTATATTCCGATATTATTTGGCAGCTTTTATATTTATAACATAAAAAGCAAAATTGAACTGACCATTAGTTTGGCTATACCGGCAATTGCTCTTTTTTTGCTGCAGATTTGGAATTATGATTTTTTCTTAAAAATACCCATCACATATGATCAAATCACTACAATTAGTAACAAAAACTTATTCTCTGCCATCATTTCAAGTTTAATTGCAGCCGGATATTTTTCGAACATAGCTGAACGACATCGCCAGGACTTATTAAAGGTATCCGAAGACCAGGAAAAACTTAATCTGGATCTAAAATATCAGACGGAGTTATTGCGAAGTATCACAGAAAATATTCAGGAAGTATTTTGGGTTCAGGAAAAGGAAAAATTTATTTATATCAGCCCCGCCTTTGAAAAGATATTTGAACGCCCGGTAGAGGCATTTTATAAAGAGGCATCTTTGTTTTTGACATGTATTGCTCCTGAAGAGCGTGAACGAATCCGCAATATTGCGTTAAGTGATGATTATAGAAATAAAGGAATTTTTAATGAAAATATGAAGATTGTTACGCCATCCGGTGAAATAAAGTGGATTCATAACCGGACTTTTCCAATTTTCGAAAACGACGAACTGACCAGAATTGTAGGTATAGCAGAAAATATTACTTTTAGAAAAAAACAAGAACAAGATTTAATTAACGCGCATAAACAGGCAATTGCTGCTGCAAAGGCAAAATCAGAGTTTCTATCAATTATGAGCCACGAAATTCGCACACCAATGAATGCGGTTGTTGGAATGACTCACTTGCTGCTTTCCGGGAATCCGCGAGAAGATCAGGTTGATTCTTTGAAAACATTGCAGTTTTCATCAGAAAATTTATTAGCCCTAATAAATGATATATTGGATTTTAGCAAAATTGAAGCAGGTAAAATTGAGATTGAGTCTGTCGATTTTAATTTAGAACGCATGCTGGTAAGCTTAAAAAAATCGGCTGAATTTTTGGCTATTGAAAAACATATAGCAATGGAATTGTCGGTCGATGATCGATTGCCGGAAGCTTTTGTTGGCGATGTGGTCCGTTTAACACAAATTTTAAATAATTTGGTTATAAATGCAGTCAAGTTTACAAATAAGGGTTCAGTAACTATTAAAGTGGAGCTTGTTGAGGAGAAAAAGAAAGCATATCTGGTTAAATTTTCTGTAATTGATACAGGAATAGGAATACCAAAAGAAAAACAGAAAAAAATATTTCAGCGTTTTACACAGGCATTTTCCGAAACAACAAGAAAATTTGGAGGAACTGGATTAGGCTTAACAATAACGAAACGTCTTTTGGAAATTCAGGGAAGCAAAATTGAACTGAAGAGTGAAGAGGGCAAAGGATCAAATTTTTTCTTTATTCTAAAATTAAGAAAATCTGAAAATATATCTGATTCCCGAAAAGAAAGTGACAATCAAACCGGGCACAATTTAAAAGGTCTTAAAGTACTATTGGTTGAAGATAATCGAATTAATAGTTTGGTTGCAATGCGCTTTTTACAGAAATGGGAAATTGAAGTTGAAACAGCAGAAAATGGCGAAGATGCTATTGGCCTGGTATTAGAAAAAAAATATGATGTTGTTTTGATGGATTTGCATATGCCTGTGATGGATGGGTTTAGGGCTACCGAAATAATCAGAAAACATTCGAATTCTGATATTGCAACAGTTCCTATAATTGCACTAACAGCCGATGCTTTATCTGACGTACGTGAGCATGTTTTTAAGGTAGGTATGGATGGATATGTAACAAAACCTTTTGATCCGGAAAACTTATTTAAGATACTTGCCCGATATTCTGCAAATTGAATTCTATTATTATTTCTTGTTATTTCTTAATAGAGGAACTTTCAAATTCTCCTCGCATGATTGGATTAAAATCTGCAACCGCCTTAACTTAGTTTCTTCTTTTTTTGCGCTAACAATCCAGTGAATAGTGGCCTTTTTATAAGATGGTGCCAACTCTTTATAAAATTTATAAGCCTTTATATTTACTTTGATTTTATTTTCATATTCTGCAGGAAGTTTTTTTACTTTTTGTTCATAGGAAGAATGTTCAGATTTTGTTTTGTCCCGCAAATTGAATACTTCTAAACCTGCTTCTGTGATTAACCCTTTTTTTTGCAAGACTTCCATCTTTTTCAGGTTAACAGCACTCCAATGGCTTTTTGGGTTTCTTGGCGTGAAACGGATTTTATAGCTTTTATCATCAACCGATTTTCGGATTCCATCAATCCAACCAAAACAAAGTGCCTCATCTACGGATTGTGACCAATCAATGCTTTCAATTCCGGTGGCTTTTTTATAATATCCCACCCATATTTCTTTTACGTGTTCATGGTTTTCCTCAAACCATTTTCGCAGGTCTGATTGAGTCGGAAAAAAAATAGTCTTCATTTTATCAATTTTGTTAAACCTAAAAAATTACTGTTTTTGCTTAATTGTGGTATTATTTGATTTGCGAATTTGGCTATCAATCCTAAATCAGTTCATCTTTCAAATACAATTCTACTCCCTTATTTACCATTTTCCGGATATCATTTTCCAGCTCAACATCCATTTTTTTAATGTGAAAACAGCTTTTTCCTTTCAGGCATTTTCTCAGGTTTGAAGATATGTTTTCAAAGTCACTCACATGCGTATAAATAGGAAAATAATAAAGACGGATGTCCTTTGGTTTGGGTACAACGCTGCCAAAATAGTAGCCATCAACTTTTTGTTTGCCCTGCATGGCTTCTTTAGTACCGCTTACTTTGAAGTTGGTTTCAGATTCAATTTCAATTTTTAAGGGTGGAATATGTTCTTTAAAAATGGCAATAAGTTTTTGTTGAATAATCTTTAATTCGTCCATATTTTCTCTTAGGGTTTTGTTTTTTCTATAGAACTGGCGTGATCCATTATAACAAACCAATGCCCATCAATTCTTTTTAAAACATAGCTAACTGCCATCTTGTTAAAATATGGTTTTCCATTTCTATCTGGTTCTTTATACATCACTTCAACAAGTGCAAATCCTATATTTTCTTCAACTTCCGCATGCAGAATTTTAGTTTCAAATGTCCAGCTTGCATCCTGAAACCATTCCGTATGCATTTTAATAAAACCGGAATTTGATTTTGACGGGGTTGAGCTTGGCAGGATTAAGTAAATGTCATCTTGTTTGCTTAAGGTCCTATTAAGTGCTTCAATATCTCTATCGCTCACGGCCTTCAAATGTTTTTCCAATGTTGAAATGAAATCTTTTTTATTGGATAGGTCGACTTCAGCTGTGCAGCAGAAGAGAAGCAGAACAGCCGATAGAAAGGTTCCGGCGGTTTTAGTCATCAAAGTTTACCTTACCTAATTGGTTTTCTGTGGCGGCAACTGTTATTGCAACCGTTGCATCACCCGTTACATTTGTTACAGTCCGGCACATATCTAAAATTCTGTCCACACCAAGAATTAAGGCAATGCCGGCACTTGGTACATTAATAGCCTCCAGAATAATTACAAGCATAATAATGCCTGCACCGGGCACAGCCGCTGTACCAATCGAAGCCAAAACTGCTGTTAGTACGATTGTAATTTGGGCGCCAAGAGATAAATCCATACCTAAAGTTTGTGCAATAAATACGGCAGCGACTGCCTGGTAAAGCGCAGTGCCATCCATGTTTATGGTTGCGCCAAGCGGCAGGACAAAAGAGGAAACTTCTTCGGACACGCCAAGATTGTTTTCACAACGCTCCATGGTAACGGGCAATGTTGCACCGGATGAGCTTGTTGAAAATGCAAGCAACTGGGCCGGAGAAATACCTTTTATAAAATTGATGATTTTCATTGGCGTAAAAAGTTTTAAGATAGACGGGTAGATAACAACACTTTGAAAAATGAGGCCAAGTATTACAACGATGGAATAAAATCCTAATGCTCCCAATAGTTCAACAACTTGTGCCATATTATCTTTGGCGATCGAGTTTATTGTATCGGCAATCAGGGCAAATACCCCAATCGGCGCCATCAGCATAATCATGTCTACCATTTTTATTACTACATCATTCAGCCCTTCAAATACGCTTAACAAAGCTTTGCCGGCTTCACCTTTAACCTGGATTATTCCAATTCCCAGGAAAATGGCAAAGAACACAACCTGCAGCATATTTCGATTGCTGCCTGCCGCGCTAAAGATATTGTCGGGAACCATATCTACAAGCGGTTGCAATGGTCCGCGTTCTTTTACTTTTTCAGCAGTGGCCTCTTTACTTTGTACTTCCGTCTGGTAAGTAGCCTGTAGTTTGTCGCGCATTTCCACCGGAACACTTTTACCCGGATTAAAAAGGTTTACAATCAAAAGTCCTATTGTTACAGAAACGATGGTTGTGGAAATATAGATGGCAATTGTTTTCCCGCCAATTCGTGATAACTTTTTCAAATCGGACAAGGAAGCAACGCCTGAAACCAAAGAACCCAAAACCAATGGAATAGCAATCAGTTTTAACAGGTTGATAAATATCTTTCCAAAGGGCGCAATCCAGTCAGAAGTAAATGAACCCCATCCGTTGAAGGCGGCAATAATACCAAAAATTAATCCCAATACCATGCCAATAATAATCTGCCAATGCAGTTTCAGTTTCATAAACTTTCTCCGGGAAAGTGGTGGGTGAGGAATAAATAAATGAGTTCAATTATAAGGAAATCAAACAATAACTACAAAATTGCAGTATTGATGAATAAAAAATCCATTCATCCTTCTAAACAAACCGTTTGTCGCAAAACCGGTGATTACTCATTATTAAATGATATATTCTTTTCAAACAAAACGGAGGAATGAATATGTATAAATTAATTTTATTTTTTAGTCTACTGTTTAGCGCAAGCTTTTTATATGCGCAAACAGCAAAAGCGGATTACCAATTTGGAGAGGCCGTTTATATAAATGATGGAGATTCACTCAGTTCAGATTTGTTTTTTTTCGGACGTACTCTGGAATATTCTGCTTTCTCCAGCAATGATGTTGTTGGTGCCGGGCAAAGTGTGCATATTTCCGGCACAGTTGGTGATGACCTTTATGCCGGCGGGGAAACGGTTAGAATTGACGGAACAGTTGAGGATGGTGTTTTAATTTGGGCCAAAGAAATAATTGTTTCTGGAGTTATTAAAGGCGATGCCCGGCTTTGGGGAGGAAACGTTCATATAATGGAAGGCGCAGAGATTTTTGGTGATACCTATGTTGGAACCGGTGGTTTGAGAATTGACAAAGCCATATTGCATGGAAATTTAAAAGGCGGTTCCTACACAATCCATCTAAACGGTGAGATTGCAGGTGATATTGAATATGGGGCTGGAGCTGCACCATACTTTGGCGAAAACTTTAAATCCAGCGGTAAAGCAAGCTTTGTATTAAAGCGCGAGCCAGGTACAGAAATGGGGAATGCCCCGGCTAACTTGGAAATTATATTAAAGCCTGAACCACGTTTTTTTGGAAAAGGGGCATTTTACTGGTTTTTGGTCTCAGCTTTTGTAATTGGTGCCTTAATTATAGCCCTGTTTGGACAGTTTTATCAGCATGTTTCGGAAATTGGTCAGAACAAAACTTTGGTTGGATTGGGTACCGGTTTTGTTTTTACAGTTGCGTTTCCATTTATTGTACTGTTTAGTATCTTGTTTTTACCGATGGCCTTTATCCTTGGAGCACTATATTTGATAATTTTATATCTGGCAAAAATAATGGCTGCATTTATTTTTGGCTCATTTATTTCAAAAACTATATTTAAAAAAGAAATGAATCCTTATTTGAGCTTTGCAATCGGTTTGGTCATTTTAAGCCTACTATACCAAATTCCATTTTTAGGAGGAGTAGTATTTGTGGCTGCATTTCTTTTAGGAAGTGGCGCCTTATTAATGTACTTCTGGCAATTGAGAAAGGCTGCAGTTTAAAGAGACTATAAATATTAACTTAGGTCTTCATCTAAAAGAGAAAATGATTTTATGTCATTCTTAAAACAAAACTGGATCTGGACAATCCCCGCATTAATTTTGTGGGGATTGTTTTCTCTTTTTTTTGCCAGAAACAATCCTGATGGCTTTATACTTTTCCGGGGTTTTCTTTTCTCATTTTCTATTACGGCGGCTTTATTTTTTATTCAAACGAAGCTAGTTCCAAAGCTTGCCAATTTCTCACTTGCGGGACAGATTTTTTTTAAAACTGTTTTGTATATTGTTTCGATACTGGCAACGGTTTCCCTGGTTTTTATTCTTTTTGCTTTTTATTCTCTCTCTGAAGAATTAATAATTGGTGAAATGATTGTTCGTTTTGCAAACACAGTAACACTCATTTTGTTGTCTCCATTTTCTGAAGTCTCAACCGGGGATTTTATTCCTCAAAGAATTGAATATTTGTTTTATATTCTGATTTTCTCATTTGTAATAATTGGATTGGGTAGTGTGTTGATCAGTTTTATCCAAACACGTTGGACACATGATAGAAATGTTGCTCAAATTAATGAAGCACAGATAAAGGTTTTGCAGACCCAGATTCAACCCCATTTTTTATTTAACACACTCAGTACAATTGTTTCTTTAGTTCGTGAAAATCCTGCAAAAGCGGAAGAGTTGCTTCTGGACTTTTCAGATTTCTATCGTTTTAGTTTTGGAGCAATGGAGCGTAAAACGATTACTTTAAATGAGGAAGTTGTTTTCATAACAAATTATTTAAGTCTGTTAAAAGCTCGTTTTGGGGATTTTCTTACTTGGGAGATTCAATTGGATGACCAATGCAAAAAAACTGAATTACCTGTTATGATTTTACAACCTATTGTAGAAAACGCCATCAAACATGGCTGGCAGGAAAAAAAAGAACACTTTGAAATATTGCTACAATGTGCAAAAAATAAAAATAACTTTGAGATAACCATCCGGGATAACGGTATTGGATTTCATTTAGATACCAGGAAAGATTTCCCACCCCGAGGACATGCCCTTTATTTGATCCGGCAAAGACTGACTTATTTTTATCACCAGAAAAACTTAATTAAATTTCAGTCGTTTCCGGATAAAGGCACAACAATAAAAATAAACATTCCGGCTTAATAAAATGATTACATGTATTATCATCGAAGATGAAGCGCCTTCGCGCAAACGGTTAAAAACTTTTGTGGAGCAGAATGATGCACTGGATTTAATGGATGAAGCAGAAAATGCTATAGATGCTATCCAGAAAATAAATGAACAAAAACCACAATTAATATTTTTGGATGTCCAATTACCTGATCTAACAGGTTTGGATATTTTAAAGGTAATTAAACACAATCCATTTGTAATTTTTACAACTGCTTATGACCAGTATGCGCTAAATGCATTTCAAAATAATGCCATCGATTTTTTGCTAAAACCATTCTCTCAGGATAATTTTAACAAAGCGATAAACAAGCTAAAGGAAAAGTTACAACTTACTCCAAACCTGGTTACTGAAATGAGCCGGTTTTTAGAACAAGCCAGGATTCAGTCTAATGTGTTGACCCGCATTCCGGCAAAAGTTGGAGAAAAAATATTTATACTAAATGTTCAGGAAATTCTATATTTTAAAAGTAAAGACAAAGTTGTTTTTGCCCATTTAAAAAGTGATTATTTCATTATTAATTACACACTTGATGAACTACAGGAGCGTTTGAATAATGAGCAATTTTTTAGAATTCATCGTTCCACAATTGTAAATCTGGATTTTGTCCGGACTATAGAACCCTTCGGCGCAGGAACGTATTTAATGTATTTAAAAGACAAATCAGAACTACAAATAAGCCGCAATGCAGCACGCGAAATTCGTGCAAAACTGGATTGGTAAAAGTTAAAATAGTAATGAGGTAATATGCCACGTATTCTAAATTTATTGTTGTGTATTCTGCTTTTTGCTTGTTCGTCATCAACAAGCCAGGAAAATATTATTGAAGTTGAGAAAGCTTTTCCTAATTTAAGATTTACCCGTCCGGTAGATTTTCAGCAACCTTCAAATGGAAAGAACCAGGTATATGTTGTTGAACAGGCAGGTAAAATTTACTTATTCAAGAATGAAAAAAGTGTTAAAAATAAAGTACTCTTCCTGGACATAACAGACAAGGTAGATGACGGTGGAAACGAGGAAGGATTGCTTGGCTTGGCTTTTCATCCGGACTATAAAACCAACGGGTATTTCTTTGTTAACTACACAGCTTCATCTCCGTCACGTTCAGTAATAGCCCGTTTTCAGGCTGGGCAAGGCAGCATAATTTCTACGACAGAAAAAACTATTCTTGAATATGCACAACCATACAGTAATCACAATGGTGGGCAAATTATATTTGGGCCGGATGGCTATCTATATATTGCAATTGGCGATGGAGGCTCTGGAGGTGATCCAAAAGGAAATGGCCAAAATCGCAAAACACTTTTGGGCTCCATTGTTCGCATTGATGTGGATAAACAGGAAAATGGTCGGAATTATGCGATTCCTTCAGACAATCCTTTTGCCGGAAATAAACAAGGTTATCGTGAGGAGATTTTTGCATATGGCCTCCGAAATCCATGGCGCTTTTGTTTTAATCCTCAAAATGGGCAACTATGGGCAGCAGATGTTGGTCAATATAAATTAGAAGAGATTGATATTATTCAAAAAGGCGGCAATTACGGTTGGAATTATATGGAAGGAAGTGATTGTTACGGATCTTCAGAAGATTGTGATACGCCCGGATTGATCAGGCCTATATTTGAATATCACCATTCTGTTGGGCAATCCATAACCGGTGGTCGGTTTTATCAACACAGCGAAATTGAAGAGTTACAAAATGCTTATATTTATGGTGATTTTGTAGCAGGGAAAATTTGGGCGCTTTATTTTAGCGATGGACGTGTTCAAAAAAACCAACTTATAACAACAGAGATTAATGGAATTGCGTCTTTTGGTGAGGATTTTGAAAAGCAGCTATATGTATTGTCTTTTGATGGATATATTTACAGATTTAAAAGTAAGTAAGATTTATTCTTCTTCAAATCTGAAAGGTTGGCTAATTGCCTGGTCTTTTAAGTTGCGGAGGTAGTCTAATGCTTTCATTGGGTTATATTGTTTTTTAGAGCCAAATGGATCAAATAAAACACCAATAGTTTGTTCACTGCCATTTAAAGGTTTTTGCCAGCGGACCCTGCCTTTAAGATTTAAATCATTCCCATCGGGGAAAGTAATTCTCATTTGAACAGACTCACCAAATTTGGCATCCTCCGGCATATGAAATGAAATACCACTTTTTGAAACATTTAAAATATTATCAACGGAAGAATAATTTTTTAAAACGGTTAATCCTCTGGACTTTTTATATCTTACCTGGGCACCTGGGATTTTAATCCTCTTAAAAGAGCGCCGCTCATTGTCTTTGGATTGTGTTTTTATCATTTGTTCAATCTAACATTTTTTGTGGTTTGCATATATACGGAGTTATTTTACGTTAGTCTGTGAGTCTCGTCAAATCCTGTAATAAAAATTCAACTTTTTTTATTTTTTGTATGATTTGAAATATTTGAAATCGAAGATCTTATTTATATCGAGCAGATTTTCTTTTCTTCCTAAATCAATCCATTTGAAGGGTGTGGTATCAAATCCTTTTATATTATAATGAGAAGCTAATCTTAAATATTCCGGGATTATCGGAAAGATATTATTTGTGTTTAGTTTTGTAAGCAACTTGGCACTGATGATGTGAATACCGGCGAAGGAGAGTTCCACACTATTATTTTCAGGCTCTCCAGCCCATAAAGTTTTATTTTCTTTTTTTGCTGTCCAGCCGCAAAGTTGTCCATCACTTTTAAAAAGTAGGTATCGATTAGTTTTCCTCTTCCTTACGGCGAGGGTTGCATCTGCTTTTTCCAAAGTATGCTGCACATACATTGCTTTTAAATCAATATCCGAGAGAATGTCTGCATTATGGATGAGTAAGTCTTTTTCATTTTCAAAAAACCAGGCAGTTTTTTTTAACCCACCTCCCGTATCAAGCAATTCCTTTTCATGAGATATTTCAATCTTAATTCCAAAATTGTTTTTTGATCTTAAAAAATCAATTATTTGGCCGGCATGGTGATGAACATTTACTATAATTTCTTTTATATCAAATTCAATTAAACGCAGGATAACCCACTCCAGCATAGGCTTACCATTTACAGCTACCATTGCTTTGGGTATGGAATTGGTTAGTGGTTTTAAGCGTGTACCGAGTCCTGCAGCAAAAACTAAAGCTTTCAATTGTTTTTCATCTCTTGTTCACGATGTCGAAGTTTAATATCCGTATCGAATTTTTCTCCAAGGTGGGCAGCCAATTGATTGGCACAATAAACGGATCTGTGCTGTCCGCCGGTACAGCCAAAAGCAATCATTAAATCTGTAAAATTACGCGACTGGTATTTATTAACCGCCGAATCGACAATTGCATAAATGTGGGCTAAAAACTCATTGACTTCACCTTCTTTTTCCAGGAAATCAATAACCGGCTGATCATTTCCTGTTAGAAATTTATAATCATTGTAACGCCCGGGATTGTGCAGCGAACGGCAATCAAACACAAAACCACCTCCATGCCCTTTTTCATCCCAGGGAATACCGCGTTTATAGGAAAAGCTGTCAATTCGAATAGTTAGGCGTAGTTTGTCTGTACTTAATGTACGCAGATAGCTTGAACGAACAAGCCTTGACCAGGCGTCTGTTAATGCTGGTATTTCAATTGGCAGTTTAGCGGAATGAAGCAGGCGTTCCAGATTTTGAATAGCAAATGGTACACTTTTTAAAAAGTGTTCTTTACGTTCGTAGAATCCACGAAAACCATACGCACCCAGCGCTTGCATTATGCGGATAAATACATAGCCATGATAATATTGTAGAAATTTTTCCCGATCCACTGGTATTAGTTTTTCAAGCTCATCCAGATAGATTTCTAATAATTCTTTCCTTATATGAGGTGGAATATCAGCCTTCGCATCGTAAAGAAGTGAGGCAAGGTCGTATTGCAATGCGCCTTTTCTGCCGCCCTGATAATCAATAAAATATACATCGTTATTGTGGATCATAACATTGCGTGATTGAAAATCGCGATATAGAAAATAGTCACGTTGGCTGCCCAGTAAAAAATCCACAAAAGTTTGATAATCATCTTCCAACTGCTGCTCATCAAAAGGGATTTTGGCAAGTTTTAAAAAATAGTATTTAAAATAATTTAGATCCCACATCATAGATTGGCGGTCAAAACTGCTGCGTGGATAGCAAACAGAGTAATCCAAATCTTTACCCGCCGTAACTTGAAAACGCGGCAAAGCTGCAATCACCTTTTTGTACTGATTTTTAAGCTCTTCCGAAAAACTATCTTTATCCCGCTTTTTTGTTAAAAATGAAAACAGTGTTTCATCACCCAGGTCTTCTTCGAGATAGATGTTTTTATCCAGCTCCTGTTCATAAATTTCCGGAACTTTTAAATTGTGTTTTAAAAAGTGTTTTGAAAAATTGAGAAAGGCGATATTCTCTTTAATATCTTCATTGAAAACACCAATGGCCTGTTTTGTTTCGCCGGTAATTCTAAAATAACGGCGGTAGGAACCGTGCGCAGGTAGTGCCGTAAACGACTTGACTTTTTCCTTGGCCCAACGCTCGAACATTTCTGATAAGCTATTTTTAACTATTGAATCCATATTTTAATTATCTATTTATGTTTCATCCCAAAGTTTTTAGAGCCAGTAAGCATCAATACATAGAATTATATTTTGTCATAAAGCTCCAAATATCATAAGCCAGAATAATTAAGTTTGGTTTCAATTATATTATTCTTTAGCCCAACCTGGATAGTATTTTTTTTCCCTCAACCCGGGCATTATTCCAAATCATGTTTTTTATGCGGTCTTTTGGAAGAACAAATTTTTCTTCATTATAGCTAATTGATTCCAGGTATTTTTTAATTTCGTTATCTAAAATATCAGAATCTGCAAGCTCGCCAAACGATTCTTTCCAACCCAATGCCGGCATAAATTTTTCGCTGCCGTATTTTTCTTTGATTTTGTTCTTAATATCCTGCGCCAGCTTTCGCTCAGAGCTTTCAAAATGCAGGTAATAGGACAAACATTTTTCTTCAAAAGAAATTATTGTATCCTTCAATTTTTTTGCAACATCATCGGGCGTCATATTTGGTTCTATCCTTTTGTGATATGAATTTTGAATCGCTAAAGTTTAAAAAATCCTTCCGGTTAAAAAAAATAAAAATTACTAAACTTTGGTTTTATGCGATTTTATGTTTTTGATACTATACAGATGCCGGGGCTGTATTACAACATGAAAACTAAAAGATATTGATGAAGCAAAAAAACTATCATTTCAATAGGTAAGCACTTCTTAATCGAGGTTGGTTTTCTTTAATCAATAATAGGAAAGAGCTCTTTCTTTTCAGGTTTCTTTTTCTTTCCTTTGGTATTCCAGTTAAAAATAAAACTGCCCAGACCCTGGTTGCAATTGCGGCACATATCGATATTGTCGCGGTTGGTATTTAATTCTTTGCGGAAATTATTATATTTTTCACCCTGCCATATTTGATCAAGGTTCTCTTTGGAATTTATATCCCCAAGTTCAAAATCGCCGTTTTTGTCAAAACAGCAAGGCACAACCGAACCATCCCAATTGATCAACGTAGAAAGCCAAACCCGGCTGCAGGACTTCCTGGATTTATTTTTGACAACCAGGGTTTCTCCATCAAAATTGTAGCGACGGTATTTATCATTTTGTGGAAGCCAATCTTTTGCTTCCTGAGTGTTGTGCACTTCTATATTTTTTATCAACAAGCGATCCACACCAATTTCGGCAGCCAGCTTTTTGACTTCAGGTAATTGGTGCTCATTATGTTTCATAACTAAAAATTGTAGTGCAATTAAAGGTGTTTTTGCTTTCCGTTGACGCTTAATTTCCATAAAACGCGCCATGCCATCAATCACTTTATCCACTTTGCCTTTTACGCGATAATGCTCATAAACATCCTGGGTCACGCCATCGAGGGAAACAATCATGCTATCAAGCCCGGAATCAATCGTGGCATGGATAATTTCATCAGTAAAATAATGAGCGTTTGTGCTGGTGGTGGTATAAATATTTTTTGATTTGGCCAGCTCAACAAATTTCAGAAAATGCTTATTTATGTATGGTTCACCCTGGTGATAAAGTAAAAGGAAAAATAATTCATCACCCATTTTTTGAATAATATTGTCAAAAGTTTCAAGCGACATTTTACCATTGGCGCGTTCCATATCGCCGGAACCTGTTGTACAAAGCGGACAGCGCAGGTTACAAATATTGGTCGGTTCAATCGTCAAAATAGATGGTTTACCCCAGACAAAATATTTGTTAAAAAGGGCTGAAAGCAAAAAGGAGGAGCCTGTTTTTAATAGATTGGAACTACGTCGCCAGGTAAGCGAGCGGACAAGGTTCCAGAAAATAAGTTCGTTCAATTTTTTCCTTAAATATTTGGGTGCAAAAGATACGATCTTAAAACTTGCTTGCAAAAAAATTGTTGTTGAACAAGTGGAAGTTTAAATTTCAAAATCTTATCAAGATTATTTTAAAAAAGGTTTAAATGATTTTAGAATTGCTTTTAATTCTTTCAACTTTGTTTTATGTGGCCGCAGTTTTTGCCGTTCTCAGGCTGTTCATAAAAGCAAAAAATATAACTTCTGGTACACAACCTTTTATTTCGGTAATCATTGCGGCACGTAACGAAGCCAAACGCATAAAACCAACTTTAGATTCCCTTTCAAAAATAAATTATCCGCAAGAAAAGTTTGAGATTATTTTGGTCAATGATAACTCATCGGATGATACTGCCAAGATAATCAACGCTTATTTGGACAGGCAAGATAATTGGAAGCTGATTAATTTGGATCGTGAAAAAGAAAGCTTGGCAGGTAAAAAGGCAGCTTTAAACAAAGCCATAGAAACTGCAAAAGGCGAGATTATTTTGACGACCGATGCGGATTGCCGAGTTCAGGAAAACTGGCTTTTAGAAGTGGCTGCAAAGTTTGATGACCAGACAATTATGGTTTTGGGTCATTCTGTAATTGAAGAAAAACCGGGATTTCTGGACAAGCTGCTTCGTTTTGATAATCTCTTTTCCGGGATAATGGTTGCTGCGCCGACTTTGGCCGGTGTTCCCATGAGCAGTGTTGGCAGAAACTTGGCCTATCGCAAAGAAGCTTATTTGCAGGTTGGTGGTTATAATAAATTGTCACAGCACAAAAGTGGTGACGATGTACATTTAACTGAATTATTCCGCAATGAGTTAAAAGGGAAAATCAGGTTTTGTTTCGCTACATTTACTATTACCAAAAGGCCGGACACTTTCCGTGAGATTCTTTTTCAGCAAATCCGTAAAAACAGCAAGCTTCTTAAGAAGTCATTTGGATCAGTCCTAATGGCATTAATCCTTTTTTTCTATTTGGTTTTCCTTATAGTTTTTCCACTTCTTTTTCAAACTTCAATTTCGATTTGGATACTGGCGTTGGCCATGAAATTAATTTTGGAGTTTATCACATTGCGGGTTGCTGCACAAAAATTAGGTGATTTGAAGCTCGCTCCATATTTCCCTTTTATGCAGATTTTTTATCCATTCTATGTAACGGTTATGGCCATTCTTGGGGTTTTTCAGATTTACGAATGGAAACGGTAGGAGCCATCTCCAGATGGCGAAAATATGTACCGGTGAAATAATTGTCTTAAATATTCGCGCTCAGGAGAGCACTCCTACCAACAAATAAGGATTTTCAAATGTTAGAAGATAAAGCACATCAAGAGAATTTAAGAATTGGGCGGTTTTCTAAAACAGGTCAATTCTATGCAATCACAAAATGTTGCGATAAAAAGGAGCAACTTTTAATTCCTGACTTAGGTGATTTATCTTCGGGCAGTTCATATTTTGAAATATTTTATGAAGCAATATCCTGGTTAATTCAAAATAACCACATTTCTTATCCATCCGCAACTATGATGCCGGATCATTTTCATCTTGTTTTTCAATTGGGGGAAAGCAAGGATTTGTCTGAGGTTATTCAATCATTATGCAAATTTACTGCAAAGAAATATAATGAAATGAGAAAAATATCTGGCAAATTTTGGCAGACAGGATTTTATGATCATGCAATACGGTCACATGAATCTATCGCAACCCAGATAAATTATATTTTAGAAAATCCGGTTAGAAAAGGTCTTGTCAACTCAATTGAGAATTGGCCATTTAAAATAATCACATATCCACCTATTTCAGTTTCGCGATAGGAAGGGTTGGTTTTGCTGATCGCGCTTGGGAAAGCACTCCTACCTTGAGTATTCTTAATTAGAAATGGTAGGAGCCATCTCCAGATGGCGATTGAAGAATCAGACCAATAATGTGTTGAGCGAATCGTGCTCAGGAGAGCACTCCTACTTCCCGGATTCTATTTCGTAACGTGGGTAAAACTTCATCATCAAACCACGGATTTTTTTTAAACCAGCCAAAATTACGCGGAGATGGATGTGGCAAAACTATGTAATTAGGAAGATATTCTTTCCATGATTTTACAGTTTCTGTGAGGGTGTTTTTTCTTTTATTTTTTAAATAGTAGGCTTGTGCATATTGCCCGATTATGATTGTCAGTTTTATGTTTGAGAGTAGTGGTAGAAGCCGGTCGAAATACAGATCTGCACACTCTTTTCTGGGAGGGAGATCGCCACTTTTTCCTTTACCTGGGTAACATAAACCCATAGGTACAATGGCAATTTTGCCGTCATCATAAAAGATTTCTTTATCCACGCCCATCCAAAGCCGCAACCTGTCACCGCTCGGGTCATCCCAGGGAATACCGCTTTTATGGACTCGCGTTCCCGGAGCCTGGCCTACAATCAGCACTTTGGATAGTGGAGAAGCAGACAGAATAGGGCGCGGACCAAGCGGCAAGGATTCTGAACAAACAGTGCAGCTTCGGATTTCTTTGAGTAATATTTCTAATTGTGACATAGTAAAACACGGCTCATCATTTAAAATCGATTCTACCTAAAAGTTTAGACCAGTTTTGCCATCCATATTTTTTTGCTGCCCAAAAAATAAAAATTACAGAAATGACAGCCCAGCCAATGACCATTAAATTCTGATCCAGCTTTTCAACTTTGAAAATTGCGGAAGTTTGTAAGGCCCCACCCGCATAGGTTACAAAAACAGAAGCATAAATGTTGTTGGCAGCATGGATTCCTAAAGGAAGTTCCAACCCATCATCCATAATTGTAATTATACCCATTACTAAGCCAAAACCAACATAAAAGGCCATCATAACCCCTAAACCAAAGCTTTCTATTTCGGGGTTCATTATATGTAATCCACCAAATATTAGTGATGTAATTATTAATGGGATTATCCTGAAAACACTGATCATGCCAATTCCCTGCATCAGGTAACCGCGGATAAATATTTCTTCAAAGCTGGTTTGGAAGGGCATTAATAAAAGTGAAACAAGCACAAGCGGGATAAATAATTCCAAATTAAACTGATAAGTATAATTGGCTGTATCATTATAATAAAATCCTATTTCGGCGAATATCGAAAGGGCCATCCAAAGCCCAAAAGCCCAAAAAACCTTGTTCCACTGTATTTTTGAATGACTGGTAATTACATCTTTAAAATTTTTATTGTGTATAAATTTTACAGCAATAATCAATGCAAAAAATCCACCTATAAATGAAAGGATAATCAAAGCTAATCCAAGATTTGGATCAATACCGATTAGAGAGAAATCCATATTTTTTTCAAAACCGGAAATGTCAGTACCCTGCATTTGTTCAAAAACCAATAAAACGCCCAAAGGTAATTGACCAATAATAAGACCAATAAATATTACAATCGTAGAAACCAGATATCTCCAAAATTGATTTTTTCCAGTAATCGCATTTTCTAAAAACATATTTATTCCTTTTTAAAATGATATTTGAAAGTTAAAATCAGAGACAATAAGAAGAAAGAAAAATGGTGAGCTAATTTAAGTTTGAATCTTTGCTGTTTTATAATAAATATTAACCACAACTAAAGAATATTTCTTATCGAATGGTACAAATGAAAACAACGACTCTTCTTTTTACCTCAGAACATGGCGGGAATCAAATTCCTGAAAAGTATAAACATTTGTTTAAGGGGCATGAAAATGTTTTAAAAACACATCGTGGTTACGATTTGGGAATCTGGTCTATGGCCGAAGCGTTTTCCAATGGATTGCAAGCAAGACTTTTTAAAATAAATATTTCACGGCTTCTGGTAGATGTGAACAGATCCTTATGGCGGAGAACACTCTTTTCCGAAATGACCAAACCTTTATCTAAAAGTGAGAAAAAAAATATTCTCGACAGTTATTATTATCCCCATCGGGAAAAAATTTCTACTTTCCTTAATGATCAGATTTCATCAGGACAAAAAGTATTACATATTGCCACACACTCCTTCACTCCGGTTATGAATGGAGTGGAGAGAAATGCCGACATCGGGTTTTTATATAACCCGGAACGCTCTAATGAAAAACTGATTAGCAAGGAATGGAAAAAGACATTGAACATGTGCTCCGATTTGCGTGTGCGTTTCAATTATCCATATCGTGGCAAACCAGACGGGTTAACGGCGCATTTTAGAAAAAAATATTCCAACGGCAGTTACCTTGGTGTTGAGCTTGAGGTCAATCAAAAATTTGTAAATGAAGAAGGTCGTTTCCCGGATGATTTATGCAAAATGCTTGTTTCAACATTTACAACTACAATTAGTCATTTTAACTGGCTTTGACTGGAACTTGAAATCCATTTAAAGCGTAGGTTTTTGATATTTAATTTTTGGAACATGAAAGTTGAAAAATATGAAATTATTATCTACCCTTATTTTATTATTTACAATCTCTTTTGTTTATTCTCAGGATTCCACAATATCTGAGAAAGCACACCATGTCCGAAATGGATTTAAAAATCCTTATCCTGGTTTTGAAGAAAAAGGTATTTCAAATTTGCTAAAATGGGTGGTTTGGGATCGTTTTATTAATGATTCACGAAGTACTGAGGCAGACAGTGTGGTTTTTGAATTAGCTGAAAATGATCCGGATTGGCTGCAACAAAATAAGGAAGAGTTTTCAATAACCTGGGTAGGGCATTCTTCATTTTTAATTCAAATTGAAGGCTTAAATATTCTTACAGATCCGGTTTGGTCCGAGCGCGTTTCACCGGTTAGCTTTGTAGGTCCCTCGCGTCTGGTAAAACCCGGGCTTGCTTTTGATAGTTTGCCTCCAATTGATATTGTTATTATTTCCCATGACCATTATGATCATCTTGATGAAGGAACGATTGAAATGATAGGTGATAGCGCTCTCTATATTGTCCCGCTTGGGATCGGCGACTTTCTCGATGGTTTGGATATTTCCAATTATCAGGAATTGGATTGGTGGGATGAAATTTCTTTTAACGGGGTTCGGTTCATTTGTACTCCAACACAACATTTTTCCGGCCGAACCCTTTTTGATCGCAACAAAACTTTATGGAGCAGCTGGGCTATTCTTGGTAAATCATCAAGATTGTATTTTGCCGGTGATACAGGTTATTTTCCGGGATTTAAACAAATAGGCGAGAGATATGGGCCATTTGATGTGGCCATTGTTCCGATCGGTGCATACAAGCCACAATGGTTTATGTCTCCGGTGCATGTAGATCCTGTTCAGGCTGTGGATGTCTATCTTGATGTCAAAGCAAAATATTTTGTGCCGATGCATTGGGGTACTTTTCAACTTTCTGATGAGCCAATAACAGATCCACCAAAAGTTTTAATGAATGAAGTTGAGCTTCGCGGCCTCGATAGTAATTTGTTTAAAGTTCTCAAACACGGTGAGACAATCATTGTACCTGTCAATAATCTTGTTTCCGAGAAACCGGAAATAATCATTCCTTAAAAAAGTTAACTTTAAGCCTACATATTTGAAGCTACTAATTTGTCATTCCCGAACGTCTTTATCGGGAATCTCAGATTCCTGCTTAAAGCATGCAGGAATGACAGCAAAGATGCATGCTTTGATGCTTATATTATGTTCATTTTGAACACTTCTAAAAACTAAGTAAATTGATTCCATGAACATTTTAATAATTGGATTAGGCGGTTTTATTGGTGCTGTTATGCGCTATTCCATTTCCGGATGGGTGCATAGGTTTCTTGGAGCTGGAATGCCTTATGGAACATTGGCTGTGAATGTTCTGGGTAGTTTTATTCTCGGTTTTTTTCTGCTTTTGGCTGAAGAGCGATTTACCATTTCACCAGCCTGGCGTAATTTTATTGCGGTTGGTATGATGGGTGCGCTGACAACTTTTTCAACTTTCTCATTTGAAACATTTATGCTTTTCCAGGAAAACCTTTATGGACAGGTTATTTTGAATATTGGTTTAAATGTTGTATTGACCATCGCTGCGGTTTGGGCCGGGATGTCATTGGCAAGAGTGGTTTAAATATTCTAAAATAAAAGCGTATTTTCTCTGAGATCTCTGCGCCTCTGTGGTGAAATTAGTTTATTTTTAAGAGGATTAATGGAACAAAAAAACGAAAAATTTATAGTGTATGGCCGGCAACCGGTAATTGAAGCTTTGCGATCTGATTATAGTGTTAATTCAATTTGGCTTGCGCGTGACCTGAAAGGTAAAGTGGTTGGTCAGATTGAGCGTGTGGCAAAAAGCAAAGAAGTAAGAGTCCGCAAGGTTGATAAAAATGAAATCCAAAAGCTGAGCGGCCCCGTGGTGCATCAGGGTGTTGCTGCAGAAATGAAACCGTTAACAATAAAATCTGAAAAGATATTGGATAGTTTCTTAAAAGAGGTTGAAAATCCATTTTTACTCATTCTGGATCAAGTGCAGGATCCGCATAATACAGGTGCAATTTTACGCACAGCAGAAATCAGCGGAGTAGATGCCATTATTCTGCCGGAAAAAGGCTCTGCCCAGCTAAATGCAACCGTAGCAAAAACATCGGCAGGGGCGTTGTTTCATTTAAACATTTTCCGTGTGCCATACCTGGAAAGTGTAATTGAGACTTTAAATGGAAATGGGGTTTTAACCGGCGCCTTAATGCCCGGCTCGGAAAACAGCATGTATCAAAAAGATTTTAAAAAACCGTTGGCTATAATTGTTGGCAGCGAAGGACCGGGTGTGCGCAAAAATATTGCCGCTTTGTGCAGCGATAGAATTACAATACCCCAGTTTGGCAAAATTGAATCGCTTAATGCATCGGTGGCAACTGCCGTGGTTTTGTATGAGGTCGTCCGGCAGCGGCAATTGTAATACATATCCTAAAGGGAAAATCATAAGTGAAAAGATTATGGGTAATTAAAAATACTCTACCTATTATTACAATTCTAATAGTCATAATACCAATAATTGCCTTGGATAATATTTATATGGAAAGTGAAGAGTTATCGACTAACTTGTCTTTAGTAAATGATAAATCGGATAAGTTCTTCAAGGATATCTTACCTTTATTTTCTGAAGCCTTAAAAGACTCAATTAAAATTAGCCCATATATGGGTTTGACAATTAGAAACTTAAAAAGTTTCTATAAAAAAGAGTATAATATTGAAATAGAGATATCTTCTTATAGGGCAGAGTTTAATAAAGATGAGCTAAAAAGTGTGGTTGATACAATTCTTAAAATAGTAGAATCAAAATATAAAAGAATATCATATTTGAGATTGAACTCTGTTGACTTTTCAATAAGGCATACGACAAATAAGAATACTGATATGTATTACTATAACTATTTTGCAGATAAAAAATTTTTTGAAATTAATTTTCATCGAAATTTTTAGAAATGGAAAAAACCAATATTAAATACACAATTAATATATTTTTAATTTGTATCTTTGTTTTAATGTTTGCCAGATTGTATATAGGGGCAATTTCATATCTTTTATCGCTTTCAACTATTTCATCAATTTTGCTTTTGATATTTACATATAACAGTTTATTTACCAGAAAAATTGATGATTACACCCTATACTATTTTAGCAAAAGATTGATACCCTTTTTTCTTTTAATATATGCTATAATCTTGAAATTCAATATAGACATAATTTCCAGTCATCATTTCGGTTACTTACCATCTTTATTGCTATTTTCGAATTTTTTATTCTATTCATTCTGGATGATTATACCTATTCAGTTATTATTGATTTTTTTTAATTTTATTGTTTTGTACAAAAAGAAAGTTTTGACTAAAAAGATTAGTTTAAAATTAATAACGCTTACAATAGTTTTATTCGATTTTGAATTATTGTTTTATTTTTTAAATGATAAGGTATTTATTACTTATTAAAACTAGATCACGAATTAGAAATGGCAAAAATATTTAGTCGTTACTTTTCATGAACTTTATTTTAAAAATTGTGTAAACAGGCACTTAAAAATCAATACCGAAATTCCGGAGAAATGAATGCAGCGTATTTTATGGGCAGATGATGAAATTGAAGTTTTACAGGCACACGTTCTTTTTTTACAAAGCAAAGGTTATGATGTTATCACTGTAACAAATGGTGATGATGCCGTGGCAAAAATTAACGAAGCGCCATACGACATCGTTTTGCTGGATGAAATGATGCCCGGTAAAGATGGATTAACCACGTTGAATGAAATCAAAGACAGCCATCCTCAGACGCCGGTTATAATGATCACCAAAAATGAAGAAGAAAGCCTGATGGAAGAAGCCATCGGGAAACGAATTGATGACTACCTGACCAAGCCGGTAAATCCCAGCCAGATTTTGATGGCCTGTAAAAAAATCCTGGATAAGAAAAATATAATCAGTGAAAAACGCAGCCAGGAATACGCCGTGGAGATTTCCAAATTATCCATCTCCTTGATGAACATGAACACACCCGATGACTGGATTGAACAGGCTGTAAAAATATTCCGTATGGATATGGAATTGGATGCTTCTACCGATAGCGATTTCCGGCAGATTTTATATGATCAACGCAAAGAGAGCAATAAGGAATTTTGCAAATTTGTTGAAAAAAATTATTCTGCATGGCTTGCCGATCGTGACAACAGCCCAACCCTTTGTACAGACATTGTTCCGAAATATGTGGTTCCAAATGTACAAAAAGATGAAAAAACCATTTTGGTTATTATAGATTGTATGCGTGTGGATCAATGGTTTATGCTTGAGCCATTTTTTTATGAGTGGTTCAATATTGAAAAAGAATATTATTATTCTGTTTTACCAACGGCAACTCCTTTTTCCCGAAACGCAATTTTTAGCGGACTTTTTCCAAGCGAGATTGAAAAACGTTATCCGCAATATTGGGCCTTAAATGATGACGAGGCCAGCCTGAATAAATACGAAAAAGAGCTTCTGGAATTACAGCTTAAACGTCACCATATTCCACCCGAAAAGGATGTTCGTTACGTAAAAGTTATGAATAACGACGATGCCCGCAGCCTGGAGAAAAATATCAATAATTATCTTTCTGCTGACGTGTTGGCAATTGTAATAAACTTTGTAGATATCCTGGCCCATAGTCGCTCCGATTTGCCAATCTTAAAAGAAATTGCACCAAATGAAGCAGCATACAGATCGCTTACAAGTTCCTGGTTTGAGCACTCACCATTTATGGCAATTTTTCGCAAGATTGCTGAGACTAAAGCCAAAACTTTTATAACAAGTGATCATGGAAGTGTACGTGGTTTGCATGGTACAAAAGTAATTGGGGATCGGGAGACATCTACAAGTTTGCGCTACAAATATGGGCGAAGTTTAAAGGTTGATAAAAAGCATGCGGCGATTGTAAAAGACCCCGAAGATTGGAAATTGCCAAGTAAGGGACTTAATACAAATTACATTATTGCCAAAGAGGATTACTATTTCGTCTATCCGAATAATTATCACAAGTTTATAAATCACTACAAAGATAGTTTCCAGCATGGTGGAATTTCGATGGAAGAAGTAATATTGCCACTGGTTAAACTGGAGGGGAAATAATCCTTTCAAGGCATATCTATCCACAAGCTCATAGGTACACACTCGTTACTGAAAAACATGGTCGATCATGCTGTAGAAAAACTATTTGCAATAGTGATTGTCATTCTGATCGAAATGAAGTGGAGAGAAGAATCTCCTCAAGGCAAATGGGGATTCTTCATTTCGCTGCGCTTCACTCTGAATGACAGGAGAGTGTTGTGCTAAACAAAAAATTTTTACTTCGGCATTCCGTTAAACTTAAAACTATCAAGTTCTGCAATAACAAACTGTCTGCGGTTGGAAATAAAATCCTTTAACTTATTAACCTGTTCATCAAGATTGTAAATCCCATTTCCCAGATGTGGATCGATATCATAGCCATCTCGAATGATGGCAACAGTTGAATCTATAAGCGGGAAAATATTGTCTTCCGTATAAAACTGTTCTGTAAAAATCTGAAGCTTTTTTTTGTAAAGATTAAATGTGTTTTCATTCAAAAGCAGTTTTTTAATAACTGCATTTTTGCCATATAGCCCTACATGCCATTTTCGGTTAAAACTCAAATCAAAATCCCACGGAACAAATTTAAATGGCGAATTTGCTTCTTCTTTCCAAAGGAAAAAATTGTTTCGAAAAGCATCAGTATTGTTAATCAATGTGGTCATAGCATGGTAGCTTAGATATTGATCGATGTTCAAAAATGTGCCAAGGCTGGTTTCTATTTTTGATATTGAGCTGGTGTCAACAGCATTAAAAAATTCTACAATACTTTCGTAATTTTTATCATCAGGTATTTTTTTGTCAAAACTCAGTTTGGGATGAAATTCCTCTCCTTCAAAGGAGAACGTAATTTGCGAGCCGGATTTATAAAGTTCTGCAACGGGTAAATGGCGTTTAACAAAAAAGTCCGGATCAATTTTTTCAAGCATCGGATATAAGCCCTTATCCTGCTTGTTTAATCGCAGGAATGCATGTTTATTTTGGAAAACAGGAAACCCGGCTTGCTTGTAAAGATGTGTGGCAATTGTCGTGTAAAGCATGGTTGGATCATGAACCTGCGCGCTTAAATTGAAAATATAAAGTCCTTCAATTTCTTTTGAGTCCGGCAATCTCATACGATAAGACCAGCGTGGAAAAGTCCTGGACCGAGCACCGCTGGGACGCAGCCAGCCATCAAAATTTTTACCTTTGTAAGCAATTTGTGCAGGAAACTCGGTATTAATTGTTTTGTTGGAACGCATTGTTTGCAGGTTTTCAGGACTAATGCGAACTTCAAGAACGGGAAGCTCTGTTAGCTTGGACGAAGGGCTGTCTGTGATGGAGCTTTTGCAGCAAACAATGAAAAATGAGAAAATAATAAATTGAATTATTTGTCGAGATGTCATTCCGAGTGAAATGAAATGAAGTGATGAATCCCACTGGGTTGTGTAAATGGCCTTGGATCTAATTATGTCACCACTCGACTTTTGATTCCCGATAAGAGCATTCTGGAATGACAAAATAGGCTTTCCAGGATTTTTGTTAACTATTTTTTGCATTGCCTAAAACCTGATTTGCAATTCAAATATACCGCGGGAGCCTAACTGCGTGTACTGATTTGCATATTGTGCTTTTGTCTGGCGAAGATCTCCCTGTAAACGCAAGCGAACTTTTTTTGAAAAATATAAATTAAAGCCCACAACATTTTGCAATTCGTGACTTTTACTTTGATCCAGGTTTGGTACAAAAGCACTAAATAGAAAAAGTGGCTCAATCGCTTTGATAATGTTCCCATCTAAATCAAATTTGTAACTTGCTGCAAATTGCAAACTGGAAGCATTTACTGTTTCATCTTTTTTTGTCCCGGTTATTTCATTTTTTTTGAGCGACAGGTTATAAGACATATTTTGCATGCTCAAATCAAGATTACGAACCAGGTATGCCCCTGCAGAGATGTTTAACGATTTATCATTGTAGCCTGCATCAAATCCATAACCATGTGCTTGAAATTCAAACTCTTCTCGCCCGCCGCGAGATAATAATTGGTAGTTTGCACCAATACTGAAATCATCAAAATGATATGCGGCTCTCATAACGGCGCCGCTTTGAAAGCTGTTATTCTTGTAAAGATTTAGGAAATAGGAAAAAGGGAAATCCTCATCTTTTTTGGAATACTTATAATATGCCTGTATCGCAATGCTTCGTCCTCCAAAACCAAGATTTGAAACGTTTTTCTGAGAATTGCTCCGTTCAACTGTGGCCAGCTTTTCCCTGTTTTCAATTTGCTCATATCCAAAAGGTAATTTTAAATGGCCAACTTTTACTTTAAAATAATCATGATATTTAAATTTCACAGAGAACTCCCGCAACTCGACATCCTGGTCAAACGAGTGAGCTCTAAAATCCAGTTGTGCATCAATCTTTTTTGAGACTTCTATATTTGCCTGGAATTTTCCTTCATAATAAGTTTCCTGGCTAACACCATTTATAATATTTCTTTCATACGATACCATTCCCGCAGCACCAAATCCCGTAAACTCCATATCTTTTGAAAAACTGTTTGCGTAAAAAAGTAAAACAATAATAAAGCTGTGAAATACAGTTTTCATTATAGACCTTCATTATTATGAATAAACAGGAATTAGTTTAGGATTATTTTAAAACAGATGCAATGTGCTTTAAATCCTGATTGCGAAGAGCAGAGGAACAGGTTACAAGTGAATAATTGCGGAAATTCCCAATGCCGACCTGCTTACAAGCCCTATAGATAATTCCAGGTTCATTGGTGAGGTGTTTGCCATTTCGTGTTTGGTAACCACGATTCTGCCGCGGGAGGTCGCAAGTTTACCGAGAGAATAGCCAATTGCAATTGCGAGTGGATAATCGCTTGCCCAGTGAACGCCATTGTTCAACATTTGGAAGGATAGGATTGTCATTAAAGAATAGCCAAGGGGCTTGATAAATTTATATTCTTTGTAATTTTCGGAAATAACCGTCACCATCATCATTGCAGACGCCAGATGTCCTGATGGAAAAGCATCGTATGCAGGGACATTTTTGTGATAAGTAACCTGGTTTGGAAAAAGATCCCAGCGACCACCACGTTCGGTAGATCGGTATGGGCTTTGCCGGCCTGTGATATGTTTTAATAATTGAGTGGTAAATGTGACTGTTATTAATCCTTGGGCTAACTGGCTGGCAGTTTGTAATGCACGATTATCTCTGTCTACCAAACCATAAAGTAAAAAGGATGAAGTAATCGATGTATGTGTCCAGCCATCGCCAATAAAATATAACGAAGAGCTGAAATCCGTTGGCATTTGAATTGGAAAGCCGAAAACCTTTGCTACACTCTTTATTTTATTATTACCTTTTACACCAATTGCTTTTCCAAAATCCTGAGCACCATCAATAATATCCTGATCTGCCATTACCAGAACAGTTGTAACACCAACCATCCAGCCGATTTGTTTTAGCTGATTTAAGCGAAAGCTGTTTTTAGCGTATTGATATAAATCTCCGGGAGCGCTAACAAAGTGTTGCAGGGGTTTTGGTTTTTTAAAAAAAATAGTTTCAGATTCGTTGATTTGGTAACCGGTATATTCACTGTTTTTAAGGGGAATTGAAGAGCCCAGCGAGTCCGAAATTTGGCCGATAAGCGTATCTTGAAATGCAATAATAAAAATTATTATGTAAAAAAAATTCTTCATGTTATTTCTCGGTTTGATACAAATTGCTCGAAAAAGTCCATTTCTCACTAACAAGAAAATTGATCATCATTCCTGCTAAAATACCGGTAATATTTGCCGCGAGATAATAAAAGTTAAACTGGATTGTTAAAACCAGAAGAATCGTATAATTAACAAATCCGGCAATTGACGCTGAGAGATAATACCGCCACAGGCTTTGCAGAAAAGAATATTTTCTGTTTGAAATATTTACCTTCCAGGTAAAGAAATTATTCAAAATAAAATTATTTAATATTGCAACAGCAATAGCCAGTGGAGAGCTAATAAACAAGGATAATTCAATAACTTCATAAGTAATCCACAAAATGAAATTGTTGATTATAAAACCAACCAAGCCCACCATCGCAAATCTCAAAAATCTTTTAGAACGTTGGTTTCTTATTTGGATTTTCATAATCCATTCCTAAATGTTCAACTTTGTGATAAAGCTTATATATTAAAACTTTACCGCAAATCCAATACCGTTCCTTCCAATAATAGGCTGTAATGAAAATTTCTTATTGTTTCTTTTTGACTGGCTGACAATTGTTGCCCCGATTAAATACCCCAAAGTACCACCGATAATCAAATCAGAACCCCAATGTTTGTTTGCTTTTATCCTTTGAAAAGCCACAGAAACCGCAAAAGTATATGCCGGGATTTGCACGTACCAGGAATCATGCTGTTTGGCAATTACAGTCATCAAGGCAAATGCACTGGAAGTGTGTCCGGATGGCATGCTCATATAATTGGCATTAAACTTATAATTAAATGGTTTGTAAAAATGAGGTCCGCGGTTAGTGTAAGGCCGGGCGCGACCGATTATAGCTTTTAACATGGTTGTGAACACACCGCTTATTATCAGCGATTGCGTCATCAGGTTGGTTGTCTCGATTATTTTTTTATTTTGGGTAAGTTTTCCTGAACCGTAGAGAACACCTGCTAATCCAAGGGTAGCATAAATGGTTCCGGGTTTATCATATGTTTCTCCAATTTTACCAAGTAATTTAGGGATTCCTGCCGGCCAGTATTCTTTTTCATAGATATATTCTTCATGGAGCTCAAAATCATTTCCAAAAATAAAATGTGCGGTAATTGCAGAATATGTCAGGATTTTCCAATTGGCGTATTCCTTTAAAGTAAATGCAGAAGAGGGTGTTGAATTAAAATTGTCCCACAGATCTGAGAAATAGTTATAATTGTTTACAGGAGTGAGTTGAAGGTTTTCCTGGGCAACAGACAATTGAATAGTGAAGAAGGCAAAACATAAAATAAGGTGGCTGGTATGTTTCTTCATTCTAATCCTTTCACTATTGTTTATTTAATCAAAATCGTATCGAAGCTGTTATCCTGTTTGGTCCGGGAGAAATTGAAAAATTAACAGAGTTATTTTCTTTTGGTGAATTATTATAATTCATTACAAAACTGGCAACGCTATAACTTATTATTCCGGCAAAAAAAGTGTCTGATAGCCAGTGAACATTATGATAAATTCTTGCAAACCCAACCATTGTTGCACCACCATACCAGCCAACCTTCCAATAGGTGTTATCCACAGACATGGCCATTATAGATGCAAATGCAAAAGCACTGGTTGTATGTCCGGAAGGAAAAGACCGGTATTGTGATTTTCCTCCACGAAACAATTTAAAATTCATGTGATTTTTACCGGCGTAAGGCCTGCGACGCCCAAACGAATATTTCAGAAAGTTTGTAATGGATCGCGCAATGAAAAGAGTTTCTGCGGCCCTTAGCCCTGTCATTCTTACTTTTTCTTCTTTAAAAATAAATCCGCCAAAATACAACCCAAGTGCTGCCCAGTTTCCTGTCCTGCCATTAAAATGATTATCAATTTCAAATATTTTATCATTCAATTGGCTTTTGTTTCTCAGAGCAAATTTTTTAAGTGAAGGATCTACAAGAAACATTGCCGATATCGAAGCACCGCTAAAAAGGGCAAAATGCAAATCCTGTTTATCATAATTTAATGGCGAT
This sequence comes from Calditrichota bacterium, assembly GCA_013112635.1. Classification (NCBI taxonomy): domain Bacteria; kingdom Pseudomonadati; phylum Calditrichota; species Calditrichota bacterium. The sequence continues at coordinate 295,995 of JABFGF010000003.1, forward strand.
TGTACGAGCGAAAGTCCTAAGCCAAATATATGCTTTGCATCATGAACAACGGTTGATTTTACATATTCAAAATAACTGCTTTCTGTTTTGTTATCTGTTGATGTTTGTGCCTGTGCAATTAATGGAATAGTGGCCATAATTAGGAATAATTGTAAATAGGTTTTAATGGCCATAAAAGTCCTTTTAAAAGAGATGTGTTAATCCCTTTTGTTTTCCTGGATGAACATAATGGTCAAATCTGGAGAAAAATGGGATTTTGGATTAAAATAAATCTTTCCATCGGCAAAAATGGGATATAATTAAGGAGTTGTTCTTAAATCAAATGATTAAGGCGATTGGTATTTCTGGTGAATTTTGATTTGCAAGCACGCAAACTTCCGTACGCGCTGGCTGAAATTTGAAAGAATGATTTTACTGGAAAGAATACATAATTAAAATACGAGAACCTTATCCGTACTTTCTGTTTCCTGTGCTAATGCATCCATCGTGCTTCGTTCAGTACCATCAAGTATTTCATTATTTGTGAGACCTCGTGCATCCATGCAGGTACCACAAAGTAAAACTTTTCCTTTGTTGGTTACTCGTCGAACCATACGTTCAGCGTTGTAGTAGCCATCTGGCGTTTTTTGTCCGGTTTTTGCAGCAATGACTGCATCCGCCATTAAAAAAACCACAACCTCACCACCATTTTTTATTAGTGTGTGTGCTAATCGCAAGCCATTATATAAACGTTCTGTGCCATATGGCGGATCATTGATTATAATGAGTGTTTTCATTCCATCCTCCGGTTTTTTTAAAACCAAGCTTAATAGTGTGCAGTTTATTGAGGTAAATATAGTTTATTTCAAATTCATGGACGGAGCAGATTTGTTTGGCAAGAGCCAGCCCTAAGCCTGTTGAGTCCTGCCCTGGTTTGCCTTTACGAAAACGCTCAAACAGGATCTCCGTTGGCATAGCAGGTTCGGGTCCGCTGTTAGATATTTCAAAACTATTTTTGTTTAATACGAGTGAAATTTTGCCGTCATTAGTATTGTGTTTTATAGCATTACTAAACAGGTTTGACAGAAGCGTTTCTAACAGATAGGCGTTGCCGGCAATTTGCGGATCGGCATTATAAGAGGTTTGCAGCTTTATGCCTTTCAGGCTGATGATGTCTTCAAAATTTTCAACCTGTTCCAGGATAATCTTTTTTAGAGAGAGTGTTTCATCTTTTTTAAATTCCTGGTTTTCAATTCGCGTTAGCAGGTTAAGCTCGCTGTGTAAACGGGATAGCCTGTTGGCAGCTTTATAAGCACTGTTCAGCGATTTTAGATTTTCCTCGTTTATATCTTTTTGCTGAAAAATCAATTCCAGCTTGGATTGAATAATGGCCAGCGGTGTCTGCATTTCATGGGAGGCGTTTTCGGAAAACTCTTTTAAAGCGAAATAATCACGGGTTAGCTTGTTGGTCATTTCAACCAGTTCTTTATTCAAATCTTTAAACTCACTTGTTTCTGTTTCAACTGTTTCAAAGCCGCCGCTTTTCTTAAAATCGAATGATTTAATCTGTGCTAAAATATTATGAAATGGCTGCCAGAGACCGCGCATCCCAAAATAGTTGAGAATAATTATGGCAAAAAGAGTAAAGACAATTATGATAAAAAGAGAATAAATAATGCCTTCAATCAAATCATCACTTTCAATCATCGATTTGTAAATTGTAACCAGGCGGGCGTCTCCTTTGTATGTCGCTTTAAAACGGATATACCGGAAAGGTTCAAGTTCGTACTCATCCAAGTTTAAAAGAAGTGTATCTTTAAAAACGGTTTTAACAGTACCCGGTTTTTTTAATGGCTCAATAACAACTAAACTGTCTTTTGGGATCGTGATATTTTCAAAACCTTTTAGCTGATGCAATTCCCAAAGTACATCCTCTTTTTGCTCAGTCAGCAGATCATCAATTTCTTCCAGAATTATTGATTGCAGCATAAAATAAATTGTTACACCGCTTAGAATAAAAACAACGATGGATGTAACAACAAAGTAAAGGCTCGATTTTGTAAGTAATTTCATTTTACTATCTTTATCTTTTTAAATCGCAAGCTTTGGCTGTCATGCTGAGGCACGAAGCATCCCTTAGGCATTGGATTCTTCCCTTCGTTGTACTCCGCTCAGAATGACAGATTATGAGAAGACATTTCTTTTATTTCTCCTCAAATCTATAGCCTATCCCATAAACTGTCTGGATATAATCCTGTGCGCCGGCATTGATTAATTTCTTCCTTAAATTTTTTACATGAGAATAAATGAATTCAAAAGAATCGACCAAATCCATTTGCGAACCCCACAAATGTTCTGCAATTGTCTCTTTTGTAATAACTCGTTTTTTATTGCTAATCATATAAACAAGCAGATCAAATTCTTTTTTGGTTAAATCGATTGTTTGCTCAAGAACCTGCACTTTTCTTTCTTCCGGCTGGATTTGAATCTCGTTAAATTCAATAACCGGGCTTCCTTCAAATTGTCTGCGCCGGATTACGGAGCGCACTCTGGCATTCAACTCGGCCAGGTGAAATGGTTTCGCCAAATAATCATCTGCACCAATACCAAGGCCATTCACTTTATCATCCAAGGCATTTTTGGCAGAAATAATAATTATCCCAGCCGGGGAATTGATCTTTTTTAAATTTTTAATAATATCCAACCCTGAACCATCGGGCAGGGTTATATCAACAATTACACAATCATATTGGTATAAGTTGATCATCAAATCGGCATTATCAAAATCAAGGGCCGAATCGCAGATATAATCATTGTTTTTTAGATAGGCAGAAATAGATTCCGCCAGGTCCTTTTCATCTTCTACGATTAGTATTTTCATTTGTACCCGCTTTCTACACCACGAAGATACATCTCAAATCTGAAAATATTCTGTTTTTTTTCCAGCTGCTGTAATCTACAAAATATCTACAAAATTCATTTTTATAATGTGCCGTCAAAAAATATAGTGGAGGGCATAATATGAAACACCCAATCAAATTCATTTTAACCGTTGGTTTGGTTCTGTTTTTTCCTGTAAATAATCTTATGGCTCAACAATCTACTCAAACGGGCAGCATCGAAGGAACAATACTTGACCGGGATTCTGAAGTGCCCTTGGCCGGTGTAAATATTCAAGTTAAAGGCACAACTCTTGGTGCGGCATCTGATGAATCCGGAAAATATGTTATTAAAAATCTTGAACCCGGTACTTATATTCTTGTTTTCACATTTATTGGTTTTACTGAAAAAACAGAAAATAATGTAATTGTCCAAGCCGGCGAGGCAACAAAGCTCAATATCGCGTTGGACGAAGAGTTGTTGTCTTTGAGTGAAATTGTGGTAACGCCGGGCAGCTTTTCCATAATGGGCGATATGCCTGTTTCCCGCCAAACTCTAAGTAGTGAAGACATCAAAAATATTTCATTTTCCGAAGATATAACCAGGGCCGTTTCCCGCTTACCGGGCGTTTCTTCAAATGATTTCTCTTCCAAGTTTACAGTACGCGGTGGTGAGGATGATGAGGTTTTGATGATTCTGGATGGAATGGAACTGTATGATCCTTTTCATCAACGAGATTTTGCCGGTGGCCTTTTTAGCATTGTTGATGTTGAGGCAATCAGTGGGGTTGATCTTTTAACAGGTGGTTTTTCTGCGGAATATGGAGACAGGCAAAGCGCAGTTTTTAATATGCAAACAAAACAGATCCAGGATAATCAGAGACATACATCCATTGGCTTAAGCATTATGGCTGCACGTTTATACACGGATGGGACTTTTGCAGATAACAAAGGAAGTTACCTGTTTACAGGCAGGCAGGGTTTGTTGGATCAGGCTTTTAAGCTGATTGATGAAACTGAAAGAACGCCGCGGTTTTATGATCTAATGGGTAAAGTTCAATACAAACTTACAGATAAACAACATCTCTCATTTTATGTGCTTCATGCCGGTGATGAGACAAAAATCCGTGATGTTTCACCGGAAGCAT